>CAZPUI010000371.1:3559-5602 GCA_964589695.1 uncultured Solibacteraceae bacterium
GTGGCGTCCCAGACGCGGAGGGTGTTGTCAGAGGAAGCGGAGAGGACGCGTCCGTCGTGGTGCCAGGCGCAGGCGCAAACGGTGTGGCTGTGGCCCCGGCGGGGGTGGGGGGCAGGGGCGGCGGCGGGTGTGGGGATGGGCGGCGGGTCCGGGCAGCGGCCGAAGGTGGGGGCTTCCGGGGGAAAGTCAGTGGGATCCACCCGGCTGTCAACCCAGTGGGCCCGCGTCCATCGGGCGGCCTCGGCGCCCTGAAGGGGGCGGGCCTCCACCCGGCGCCACAGTGTGCCCGTGGCATCGGCGCCCCTGAGCTCCAGATCCCGGGCCTCCACATCCAGGAATTCGGCTCGGCAGAGGTCCGCGTCGGCCAGGCTGGCCCCGGCCAGGGTGACACGGTGGAAGACCGCGTCCCGCAGATTCGCCCCCTGGAGCTGAGCCTCCCGCAGGTCCAGGGGCGAGGCCTTGCCCTGGAACCGCCAGCCCTCCAGATGCTCCCCCAGAAGCTGGACACCCCGGGTGGAGGGGGCGGGATACCCCTGGGTGAGGGCCTTCAGGGCATAGGCAAAGGCGGCCTTGGTGGCCTGGGGCCGGTGGGTGCGCAGCAGGGCCTCCAGGGTCTGGAGGGACTTGATGCGCGCCCGGTCGGGAGCCTTGGCCAGGAGCTGTCCCAGGAAGTCCAGGGTCTCTGGGGAGGGCATGGGCAGGGCCCAGGCCTCCGGATCCCCTTCGGCCAGGGCCCGGGCCAGCCGACAGGCCAGTAGGAATTCCTGGAGCGAGGTGTGGGCGAATCTGAACCCCGACACACTGGTGTCGGGGCGGAGCACCAAGGTGGCGGTGCGGAAGTCCTCTTCCAGGATGGCAGCGTGCTTGGGGTCGCTCAGGTAGCGCATGGCCATCACCTTGCGTTCCGCCACCGTTTCCAGCAGCCAGTCCCGCAGGGTCGTCCAGGGCCACTCCCGGGCGGCGTCGCGCCACATGGCCGCGGCGAGGTCCTCCATCAGGCGGCGCTTGTCTTCAGGCACGATGAAATGCTTGCCCTCGTCTCGCAGGAACCAGTCCTTCACCATGGCTTCGTACACATCCACGGCGTGGAGGGACCGCCCCGATGCGCGCATGCCTTCGAAATGGGCGATGCGCGGCGCCAGAAGGCTCAGCAGGTAGGGGCGCTGGGCCAGGTCCCGCAGGTTGTGAATGGCGCTGAAGAGGTCAAGGGCGGCCTTGGCCTGCGTCGCATCCCCCAGCACCGCCTCCAGGTAGGCCAGGATTTGCGCCTCATGGAAGGGCAGCAGCACGCAGGCGTGGTAGTGGGAAGCGCCTACAGGATCCCGCTGGTCGCCCCCGAAGGCCGAGGCCTGCTCCTGGAGGCTCTTGAAATAGTGGGAGCGGCAGGAAAAGAGCAGCTTGCCCGCCCCGGGCGCCTTGGCGTCCTGGGGCGGCAGGGCGCTCCAGAGCAGGCGCAGGAAGGCCTTGCCCTGGGCGTCATCAAGGTGGACCAGCTTTTCGTCCAGGCCATCGAAGATCAGCAGGGCGCCTTGCTTCCGCACCTGGTGCAGCACGTCCTGGGCGGAAGGGCGGGCCATGCCGCCCGCCTGGAAGGCACCCGCCAGGAGTTCCTCCAGGAGGGTTGGCAGGTCCGGGAGCCGCTTGGTTTCCTGGATGCTGGCGGTGAAATTGCGCAGGTCCAGGAAGATGGGTAGAGGCGTCTGAGGCGCGTGGACGCGGCGATCCAGCAGGTGGTGGGTGAGTTGCTTAAGGGTGGTGGTCTTGCCGATGCCCAGTTCCCCCAGGACCACGCCATAGGGGGGGGTGGTGCGGTCCTGAGCCCAGGCCAGCAGGGTGTCCAGGGCCGGTTTGGCCTGGCGGGCCATGGCCTCCAGGGCCTGCTGGTTCACATCCTTGGCGGCGAAGGAGACCGGGAATCCGAGGCTCTTGATGTAGGGGCCATCATGGCGTGTCACCATCCCGCGGGCGGCCTGTTCGTCCAGGGTCTCCTCGCGGGAAAAAGGCCGGGCGAGACGGGCCTCGAAGGCTTCAAAGAAGGCCCGG
>CAZPUI010000372.1:0-5570 GCA_964589695.1 uncultured Solibacteraceae bacterium
CCCCCCAGTCCCGTGGCCACGAAGTAGAGGTTTGAAGTCTCCTCCGGCTTCAGGGCGGCCTTGATCGAGCCCAGGGATGGGATGGCGATGGGCGTCGGGGTCAGCCCCTTGGTGGTGTAGGTGTTGAAGCGGTGGGGCCGCTCCACATCCACCTTCAGGGGCGGCGTGAACCGGAGGTCACCGCCCATCCAGCGGGCATAAAGGCTGGTGGGATCACACTGGAGGCGCATGCCGATGCGAAGACGGTGGGCGAAGATGCCTGCGATCATGGGCCGCTCCGCCTCGAGTCCCGTCTCCTTCTCCACCAGGCTCGCCAGGGTCAGCACCTCGTAGGGCTCCAGGGCGCCCCCTTCCAGTTTCGGCCGGACTTGGTCCCGGAAGGCCTCCACCAGCATGAGCATGACCTCCTCCGGCTCCAGGGCGTGGTGCAGGCGGTAGGTCGCGGGGGCGATGAGGCCCTCCAGGCTCTCCGCCTCGGGGAAGCCTGCGACCCGGGCCAGCCTGGGGCTCTTCCAGAGGGTCCAGAACACCTCCTCCGGCACGAAGGCCGCGAGCCGTTTCTGGATGGACCAGCCGTGAAGGGCGGGGGGGATGACCACATTGGTGAAGGCGATGTCCCCCCGGCGCAGCTTGTCCGCCACCGCCCCCAGGCTGGTGGCGGGGGCCAGGGTGTATTCCCCGCGAATCAACTGGAGCCGACGGGCCCGGGCCCAGAGCTTGAAGAGGGCGGCACTCTGGATGACCCCCTGGCGCTCCAGATCCCTGGCCACCTGGTCCACCGTGGCGCCCTTGCGCACCAGGACGGTCACCGACTGCTGGGAGGGCCCCTCCCGCACCAGGACCCACCAGCCATAGGCCGGCACCATCAGAAGCACCAGAAGGACCACCGTGAAGCGGAGCGAAAGCCGGGATCGACGCGACATCCTTCCAGCCTGGGGGGAAGGCGCGTGGGCTGCAAGCCTGGTCTGCCCCAACACCCCCGCCCACTGCTATGGTGGAACCCAGCAACCATTGTTAAACGAGGTAGACATGTCGGACAGCGGGTACCGTCAAACCGTGGGAGGCTTCTCGGCCACCATGCTCATTGCGGGTTCCATGATCGGAAGCGGTGTCTTCATCGTGGCCGCCGACATGGTGCGCACCGGTGGATCAGGTGCCTTCCTGCTCTGGGCCTGGCTGCTCACGGGACTCCTGACCATCTTTGGCGCCCTGTCCTACGGGGAGCTGGCGGGGCTCTGGCCCCGAGCCGGTGGGCAGTACACCTACCTGCGGGAGATCTATGGGCCCCAGACGGGCTTCCTCTATGGCTGGACCTTCTTCGTGATCATCGAGTGCGGCACCATCGCCGCCGTGGCGGCGGGCTTCGGGAAATACCTGGGTACCTTCTTTCCCGCCATCTCCGATGCCCAGTGGCTCATGGGCCCCCTGAACGTTCCTGCCCTGCACCTGCCGGGGGGCATCGATGTGGGCCCCTACGCCCTGGGCCTTACCACGGCCCGGCTCTCGGGGATCCTGGTCATCCTTCTGCTGAGCCTTGTCAACCTCGTGGGGGTGCGGCTGGGAGCCGGCATCCAGAACCTCTTCACCGTGGCCAAGATCGGATCCCTGGCGGCCCTCATCGTGCTGGGCCTGGTGCTCACCCCCTCCACCCCGGCGGTATCCACGGATTTCGTGCCCACTTCCGGAGCCCCCACCTTGCCCTTCCTGGTGGCCCTCCTCGTGGTGCAGACGGGCAGCCTCTTCTCCGCGGATGCCTGGAACAGCGTCACGTTCATCGCGGGAGAGGTGAAGGAACCCAGTCGCACCATTCCCCGGGCCCTGCTGGTGGGCACGGCCATGGTGTGCAGCCTCTACTTCCTGGCCCACGTGGTCTACCTCAAGGTCCTGGGTCCCACGGCCATCGCCACCGCCACCGGGGATCGGGTGGGCAGCACGGCCCTCAATGCCCTGCTCGGCCCCCAGGGGGAGCGGATCATGTCCGCGGCCATCCTGGTGAGCATGTTCGGTTGCATCAATGGCCTCGTGTTCAGCGGCGCGCGGGTCTACCAGGCCATGGCGGCAGACGGCGTCTTCATTCCCGCCGCCAAGCGCCTCAACAAGGCGGGTGTGCCCGCCACCGCCATCCTGCTCCAGGCCGTGTGGGCCAGCCTCCTCTGCCTCTCGGGCACCTACGGCCAGCTCCTGGACTACGTGATGTTCGCCGCCCTGCTCTTCTACGTGCTCACCGTGGGCGGGGTCATCCTCATGCGCTTCCGGCGCCCCGACCTCCCCCGTCCCGTGCGGGTGCCCGGCTACCCCGTGATCCCCGTGCTCTACCTTGTGGGCGCCCTGGCCATCATGGGTGCCCTCCTCCTCCACCGCCCGGCCTTCACCTGGCCCGGCCTGGCCCTGGTGGCCCTGGGCTGGCCGCTCTACCTGCTGAGGCGCAAGCAGCCCCAGGAATAACGGCACAGATTCCGAAGGCAGCCGAGAAGCTGAGGCACGAAGCGCGCGGAGCGAAAAAGCCAAGAACCACAAAAGACACGAAACACACGAAAACAGATTTGAATTCTCCCCTCTGTTCTTTGGTGTATTTCGTGTCGTTCGTGGTTTGAATTTGCTTCTACAGCCCTCAGGTTCCTGTCTTGAAACCCTCCGCAGCCAGACGTACCTTGCACTCCACATGGCTGCGGGTTTCGGTGTCGGGCCAAGCTCTTGATCCGGTGTTTCTTACATACTCAGCGCGGCGGGTGTACCTGTCATAGGAGGTACAGCCTCCGCCGCGCTGAGCCGGTTGGTGGATCTACCCTTCGATGACTTCGGCCTTCTGGATCCGGTCCCCGGCGGCGATGGCCTTGACCACGACGATGTCCGCGTCCGTGGCGCACTTGCCAAAGACGGTATGGACCCCGTCCAGGTGCTGCACATTGCGCTTGTCGCCATTGACGATGAAGAACTGGCTGCCGCCCGTGTCCTTGCCGGCGTGGGCCATGGAGAGGAAGCCCAGGTCATGCTTGTGGGGATTGCCCGCGGTCTCGCACTTGATCTTGTAGCCGGGTCCGCCGGTGCCAGGAAGGCCCTTGGCGCCTTCGCGGGTGTTGGGGCAGCCGCCCTGGATCACGAAACTGGGGATGACGCGGTGGAAGGCGAGACCATCGTAGAAGCCTTCCTTCACCAGCTTGACGAAATTGGCCACGGTCCCAGGGGCCTCGTTGGCGAAAAGCTCCAGATTGATGGTGCCCTTGTCGGTGGTGAGCGTTACACGGGTCATGGCCCCTCCTCTTAACGAAAAGTGAAGCATACCGCGTCGTGAACTTCCAGAGTGATGGGCGCATCCAGGGCGGTGGCCATGCGCCGCCGGGCGCGCTACCCTCGAAGATGGAGGTCTGCATGAAGAACTGGTGCGTTCCTGGGATCCTTGTCCTGGCCATCGGAACGATGGGCTGCAAGAAGGGCTCGACGACCCTGCCCACGAAGAACGTCCCTGCCGGCCAGGTGCAGATCGAGTTCGTGAACAGCCCTGGACGCGTGGGTCGCATGTGGCGCCGCGCCGTGGCCGGTCCCCTCGACCTCACGATCAACGGCCAACGTATCCACGTGGAGCAGTCCCCCAAGGGCGGCTCCATCCTCCGCATCCGCGGATTGGCACCTGGCAAGTACCGCTACTTCCTGTCCAGCGCCCGGGACTCCTTCAGTCCCGACCAGGGGGAACTGGAGGTGGTGGAGGGCAAGGGCACGTACATCCTGCTCTTCAACCAAGCCCTGGAATCCACCCTGTACGGAACCTCCACCCCCCTGCCCAAGGCCGAGGGCATGCCTGGGGTGACGGCCGTTCTGGAGTAGGGTTTCCGTGCGTCGTCGCTTCGCCTGGGCCTTGTTCCTGGCGGCCCTGGGCCTGTTGACCTTCGTGGGCTTCAAGACGCGCGCCGTGGCCCGGGAACTGGTGGATCCCCCCTTCTACAGGCCCCAGCCCCTCTCCCGGGTGGAGGCCACCTTCGCCGACCTCGCCCGGGGCTCCGACGCGGATCCCGGGGGGACCTGGCGCTGTCGGGACATGGGGGGGTTGCAGGTCTTTACCCTCACCCGCCACCGGCCGGCCCGGGGTCATGTGCTCCTGCTCCATGGCTTCGGGGACGACCGCTGGGGTACCAGTCCCGCCCTGCGCTGGTTCCGTGATCTGGATGCCACCATCTTCACCTTCCGTCGCCGGGACGAGGCCCTGCGGGCGGGTCGCCCCGCGCCTCCCGTCACCTTCGGGGCCCGGGAATCCGAGGATGTGGTGAAGGTGGTGCACGGGCTGGAGGCTGAAGGCCTGCCCAGGGCACGTCTCCTGCTCATGGGCCGCAGCATGGGGGCCAGTGTGGGACTGCTGGCCCTGGCGCGACTGGAGGCCGAAGGTCAGGGTCCCCTGGGGGGCATCCTTTGGGAAGGCGCGCCCCTCTCCACGCGCGATTTTGCGGAGCGTTTGGTCAGGGGACCCCAGGACCGCTTCTGGCATGGTGCCTTGGCCCCCTGGATTGGCGCGTGGGCCGCAGCGCTTGCGGGCCACTGGGGTCAGTACGATCCCGACGCCACGGTTCTCCTGCGTCACCTGGAGGGCCGTCATCTGCAGACCCCCAGCCTGGCCTTCATCGCCACCCAGGACCGACTGGCGCCCGCGGAAGGCCAGCGTAACCTCCAGGCGTGCTTCAGGCGGGCCGAAACCGTGGAGGTCGCCACCTGGCACCTCAATGCCTCCGTGGTTCTGGGCTCCGACTATGACCTTCGAATCCGAAGGGCCTACGCGAGCTGGCTCCCGGAACACGCCCCATCCAACTAACTTGATCCACCAACCTGGGGTCCGCCCCACCCGGTGGAATCGAACTGCCCAACCTATCCAGGGCGGATCCGCACCCCACGCGGAACCGCGGTGGAGATCAGCCTGGAGGCACCCTGGAAAGGGCCCTTGAGCGATGAGGTCACTCGACCAAGGTCGCTGACACCCCGGCCCCGGGACCCCGTGGGACCTGCCGGTTTACCGGGTGGGGGCCCGGCCATCCCGTGCCGGCGCCCCGCTTCGGCCCGGGCCCGCCCGGGGCCCCGGCTCCCCGTTCCCCTCCCCGCCGATGGCCGCGCTGCTCTTCGTGCCGGTCGCCCTGCTGCCCGACTCCGTCGCGACCGCCGTCTGGGTCGGGGCCAGCGTCGTCGCGCTCGCCGTGGTGCTGGTCGTCTTCCTCCGGGAGCGGGACATCTCGGTTTCGCCTGTGCAGCTCGGCGGGCTGGTCCTGCTGGCCTCGGTCCTGGACCCGGTGCGGGAGACCTACGCGTTCGGCCAGGTCAACCTGGTGCTGATGTGCGCCATCTGTTGCGACCTGCTCGTGCTGCGCGGCCGGTGGACGGGTCTGCTCATCGGGCTTGCCGCCGGGATCAAGCTCACGCCGCTCGTCTTCGTGGTGTTCCTGGTTCTCGTCGGACGCCGGGCCGCGGCGGCCCGCGCCGTCGCCGTCTTCGTCGCGACCGTGCTGGTCGGTCTCCTCGTCGTCCCGACATCGGCTGTCGACTACTGGACCCACACGGTCTGGGACGCGGGGCGGGTCGGCGGCATCGAGTTC
>CAZPUI010000373.1:0-5566 GCA_964589695.1 uncultured Solibacteraceae bacterium
CGGGGATCCACCTCGCAGGGCAGGCTGAGGCGGCGCTCCAGGGCGCGGTGCCCCAGGAGCACCAGGGCCTCCTCCAGGACCTTGCGGAGGTCCACGGGCACCCGGTCCACATCCAGCTTTCCCGCTTCGATCTTGTTCAGGTCCAGGAGGTCGTTCACCAGCTGCAGCAGCGATTCTGATGCGCCCCAGATGGTCTTCAGGAAGCTGCGGCGCTCCACCTCCCGCACATCCCCCTGCACGAGCATGCGGGAGAAGCCCAGGATGGCGTTCAGGGGGGTGCGCAGTTCGTGGGTGGTGGTGGCCAGGAAGGTGGATTTGAAGGCGTTGGCCCGCTCCGCCGCATCCCTGGAGGCCACCGCATGGTCCTTGGCCTCCTCCGCCACCGCCCGGGCCTCCTCCGCGGCCTCCTTGGCCTGGCGCAGCTCCACCGTCCTTTTGGCCACCAGGGCCTCCAACACCCCCTTCTGCCGACGCAGGCGCAGGGTGAAGGCATGCACCACCCCCAGGAGGGCCAGACCCCCCAGGCCCACCCACAGGAGCAGGGCCCAGAGGGTGCGGTACCAGGGGGGCAGGATCCGGAACCGGTACTCGGCCTCCTGGCCCAGGGTGCCGTACACATTCCGGGCCCGTACCCGGAAGCGGTATTCGCCCTCGGCGAGGCTGTTGTATTCCTTGAAGGTGCTCTTGCCCCAGGGACTCCAGTCCCGGTCGAAGCCCTCCAGGCGGTACTGGAACTGGGTGGTGCCCGGTTTCTCGAAGAACAGGGCCGAGAACTCGAAGGAGAGGCCGTTCTCGCGGTAGGGGATTTCGGGGATGGCCAGGGTGTCCTGGTGGGCACTGAAGACGGTGGGCCGCAGGTCGCCCGTGGTGCGGGTGGCGCCAAAGGCACCTTCGAAGCGCAGAACGCCGGTCTTGGAGGTCACCCGGCGCACCAGGGTGTGGAAACCCCGGTCGTAGTCCTTGGATTGCCTGGGATCCGTGCGGTAGAGCACCTTGCCCGGGAGCCAGACCGTGCCATCCGGGGCCACATACATCCGATCCCCGGACACGGGGAGCCCCGCGAAGGGCCGTCCGTCCACCTTCCATCCCCCTGCGGGCTGCTTCCGAAGGGAAACGATGCCCTGGGCGCTGTTGATGATGGCCACGCCTTCCTCGGTGAAGCCCATGGCGTAGAGGGTCACGGGGGGATCGGCGAAGGTGCGGCCCAGGTCCCGGTCCAGGGTGAAGCGCCGGGCCCCGGGCTGGGCCTGATCCTCGGGAGGGGTGGGCGAAACGTAGAGTCCCTTCTGGGTCAGCACGTAGAGCGTCTGGCCATGGCTGATGGGCCGCAGGTCCGCGGGGCCGGGGAGGCCCTGGGCCTCTCCGAAGCGATGCAGCGCAGGCCGCGTGGGATCGGGCCCGGAGAAGTGCAGGCGGAGCAGGCCCTTGCCATTGGTGGCCGCCCAGAGGTCACCCAGGGCGTCCTCGGCCACGAAGCGCACGTTGTCCACGATGCCTTCCACGCCCCCCACGCGCTCCCAGCGGCCTGCACGCTTGCGGAAGACCTCCATGCCTCCGATGTGGCCGGAGAACACATGGCCGGGCCAGCGCCGAGAGGTGCCCAGGCAGTACCCGAAGCTCGTGGCCCCGGGCAGCTTGCGCACGTCCCGGTCCGCCACCTGGAAGACGCCCTGGGAGGAGGTGGCAAGCAGATCCCCCTCCACCTCCAGGAACTGGTAGATCTGGTTGGGCCCCTGGGGCAGGGGCGTGAAGACCTGCTTGTCGTCCTTGGGGTCGAAGCGGGTGGGGGCCTGGACGAAGGGGCCCGAGATGGCCCCGATGTGCATGCGCCCCTTGTGGAGCAGGGCGCTGAGGGAGACCTGCTTGAGGTTCTGCAGGGGACCAAAGGAGGACTGGGGCACGCTCAGTTCCACGTGGGAGATGCCCGAGTTGTTCGTGACCCAGAGGTTGTGGAAGTCGTCCTCAAAGAGGTTCGTGACGGTCTGGTCCAGCAGGCCCCGATTGACATTGATCATCCGCTGGAGTCGACCCTCCCGGTCCAGGAGGGCCACGCCACCCTTGATGGTGCCCAGGGCCAAGGTCCCGCTGGACAGGGGGATCATGCGGTAGATGAAGGCCTGGTCCTCCTTCACGAAGGCGTCCAGGTCCGTGGGGAAGGTTCGCACCAGGTCCCGGGAGGCCTTGGCCGGATCGTAGGACCGGGTGGCGGGATTCCACAGGGAGGACAGGTCCACCCGCAGGAAGCCGCCGGAGGCCCGGCCCACCAGGAGTTCGTGGGAGGCCCAAGGGGTCAACACGATGCGCTTGCGGTCGTAGACCTCCCCCAGGCCCGTCAAGGGCACCACCGTATCGCCTTCCAAAAGGCAGAGTCCCCGGTCCAGGTCGACATAGAAGAGGGTGCCGTTCAGTTCGCAGGCCTGGGAGGGGGCCAGTCGGCCCTGCACATGGGTGATCTTGCCCTTGTCGAGGCGGAAGATGGCGCTCCAGGTGAGGAAGTAGATGCCGTGGTGGGTGCTCACCGCCTGCCACACGTCGTTGAAGGCCCGGTGTGCCTCGGGGATGGCCTCCCGCAGGGACACCACCTCCACCCGGCCCGTGGGGCCGAGGGCGAGGTGCCCCACATCCCCGATGGAACCGTAGTAGATCGTGCCCTCGGGCCCCGTGCACAGCGCTCGCACCATGGCGTTCCCCGGCGTGGGGATGTGCTGCCAGCGCTGGCCATCGAATTCCAGGATGCCCCGGGAATTCCCGAAGTACATCACCCCCCGGGGATCCCGCACCGCCACCCAGTTCTGACGGTGCACCCCGAAGAGGTCCGTTTCGACGTTGGTGATGAAGGGGGCACCGGGCTCCTGGCCGAAGGCCAGGCCCCAAAGGAAGAACAAACATGCGATCCAACGCCAGGCCATGGAATCACCGAGAGGGTGCTCCCACCCCATCGGCGAAGGTTGGATGGTCCGTAAGTTGGTGTATTCCGAATCGCATTCAATGGACATGGAATGCGATTCGCAGGTGCGTGCTAGGATCCGGCCAATCTCAGGAGCGCCCCGTGCCCACCCTCCTTCTTGTACCGTGCCTGCTGCTCGCCCAGGCCACCCCGCTCCAGGAACGCTGCACCTGCACGGTCGCCCAGGGCAAGCACAAGCCCGCCACGGCTCAGGGTCTGGTGGAACTGAAGGATCGGACCCTCCACATTGGTTTCAAGCCCAGCCTCCAGGTGCCTGGCTACCAGGAACTGAGTGGCGTGCCGAAGATGACCATTTCGAACCCAAAAATCGGCGAGGTTCATTACGGCCTCGAAAAGCTTGAAGCCCTGGAACTGGCCCCGGACCGTAAGTCCTTCTCCTTCCGATCGGGGACCTTCGCCTGGCGCATCCAGTCTCCCAAGGCGGAGGTCTTTGTCCAGCGGATCCGCGCCGAACTCGCCGCACGCCGCTGAGCACGTGCCCAGTGCTGTGACCTCCTATCCAGACGCAGCGAGCCCCCATCGTGTCCTTGCGCCATCCAGCGATGTGGGCCCTCGATTCGCAGGAATTTCCTTCGGGGGGTCGGCAAGATAACCTGTCAACCATGGGACCCCACTCGAAACCTGCGTTGATCGAGCCCCGCTTCCGCCATCACCGGCACCTCGCCCGGGTGCTTGGGATCCTTATGATCCTCCTGGGCGTGTTCCCCGTGCTGGTTGGCTTGGTGGCCATGGCCTTCAGCCGCAATGGGAGCTACGAAGGCGGAATGCTCCTGGCCCTGGGTATGGCCTTCGGAGGGCTCTTCGCTTGGATCGGGGTGGAACTGGCACGCCTCCGGCTCCGCTCCCTCAGCATCACCCCCTTGGTGAACGTGGTTCTGCTGCCTGCATGTATCTACTACACCGTGGTCACGGTGCAGGTGATCCAGGAACGCACCGCCCGCTGGGAGCTGATGGTGGGCTATGCGCTCCTGACCCTCTTCGTCCTGGGGCTCACCGTGCACCACCTGGCGCTTATGAGGGCCCCGCGGCGCTGACGACAGGCCCTTCGTAAGGTGTTGAGATCATCCTGCGATCGTGTTGGCCTGCACGCAGGCCATCGTGGTTCCCCAGGGGGGCGTGGGTATTGATCAGGTGGAACGCCCTGGGTGCCGCCGCAGTCCAAGGCCCTGGACCAGGACCCCCAGGAGACCCGCCGCCAGGATGCCCCACCCTCCGGGTGAGCCCGCCCGAGGGGAGAAGGCAAGGGACAGCAGAAGGGCTGCGCCTTGACCCAAGGCCGTCCACATGAAGGCGCGAAAAGGTCGGGTGGGAGGCTTTTGGCCCCAGCGGTGCAGGGTCCAGGCGCTCTGCAGTGTGGTCAGCAGGACGGCCAACAGCTGACCCTCCGGGGTTTTCAGCAGGCCGTAGGTAAGCACCCCTTGGGCCAGGAACAGGGCCGGGAGAAACATGGCCACTTGTCCGAAAAATAACCAGAACTCCACGGGATTGTCCCGTCGGCGGTAGGACTTGAGCCGTGGCGATAGCTCGCCTCTTTGCCACACCATGGTCATGACTGCGACATAGCCCCAGACGAACACCTGCCAGGCGAGGATGATCAGAAAACACGGAATGTCAGTTGGCATGGTGTTCCCGAACTCAGGTATGGCACAGCAGCAGGAAGCGCAGGAGCGCAAAGGTGAAGGCCAGCAGCGCGCCACCCCAGAAGGTGGCGATGCGCGTGGTGGGCCGGTCAAGAAGGGCGCGCCACCGGCCATAGAGGTGCATGCCCGCCCCGCACAGCAGCGGGGCAAGGATCAGGCTGAGGCCCGGCCAGCGGCTGGGCTTGACCAGGGGAAAGGGCGCCAGAAGGTGCAAGCCCCCCGCGGCCAGGGTCCCCAGGAGGAGGATGCCCACCATGGACAGGAGCGTGGACGTGGTCTGCGCCCTTCGGAAGGGCGACAGCAAGGACTCCATGCCAAGTTCCAGGATCATTTCACCCACGCCTTCAAGCAGGCATTCACCCAGGATGGCGAGGAGACCCAGCAGCAGCTCCCCCATGGCTACTGCGGCTCCAGAAGCACTTCCAGCGGCTCGCGATCCTTCAGCACATGGGCCAGGTAGGCGCGGTAGCAGGGGCGCCCCAGGAGTCGGGACCAGGCCACGCTCAGGGCCACCACCAGGCGCTGGGCCCCCATGGTCGGTCGGAACCGGGCCTCCTCCACCGTCAGGGGCACGGCACAAAGCGCGAGCCTCTTCAGGAAGGAGGACTCCCGGGGGGGCTGGGTGGGAATTTCCACCAGGACAGCCTGCCGCGCCCGTACCAGGTCATCCAGGGCCTGCAGGAAGGTGTCGTGTTCAACGTAGGTCAGGCGACGAGGCTGGTGCATGGAGAGCACCCTATCCCTCGCCGCAAGGCGGCGTCAAAGCCCCGGGTTGAAGGGGGTCCAGGCCCGGCCGAATGGCCGTTGACCGAGGTGCTGGCCACCCCCCACGCCCACGCCTGAGCCGATCCCTGGGGCACACCCAATCCCTGCCGTGGGTGGCCATCCATGGTCGCGTCAGGGGCTCCCGGCGTTTGCGCCTTGGGCGATTGTTTTCCTGAGCCTCGCGGTGCTCTCG
>CAZPUI010000374.1:0-5550 GCA_964589695.1 uncultured Solibacteraceae bacterium
ACAAGTTCCATAACAAATTCCGCTTCCAGTGGATCAACGGGCGCCATTGATCTATTTATTTTGTCTAGGATCCTTATAGCGGTCTCACCGGCAGACATAGGTCCAGGATGTGCCTGCCTTCGGGGTGGGTGTTGGGGTCGTTGCGGTACAGCTCCAGGGCAGGGCGGTCATCGGGCTGGTAACCACTTTCAGGCAGCCAGCCCGCCATGAGGGACTGCCAGGCTTCCTCGTACTGGTGGGGGAGGATCTCGATGCGGGCCACGGCGTAGCGGCCCCCTGCGAGGGCCTTCGTGCCGATTTCCCCTTCCACCGTGGTGGACGCAGGCACCACCAGGGCCACCTCCACCCGGTGCTTGGCCTCGGGGGTCAGGTCAGGGTTGTCGTGGTAGAGGCTCAGGAGCTGGGCGTGGGGACCCAGCAGTCCACGGGGGCCGGCCCAGGCGCAGAGCTGGCCGAAGAGGCGGCCGAAGAGCTCGGACTGGCCTTTGTAAGGGCCCATGTGGCGGACGTAGGCCACCTGCATGGGGGGCAGGTCCTGGACCTGGACTTCGAGGGGTAGGGTGGCGGTCATGGAAGCCTCCAGGGATGCCGCGGCGAAGGTGCCGCTGGGATCCCAGGATGGGGCGCCGCCCCCCGCGTTGGCTTGGCCCGGATTGCGCGGCACTTGGCGGATCTTGCGATCCTTTCGGAAGTCGGTGGCCGAGCGGCCGAAGTGCTCCCGGAAGGACCTCGCGAAGGTGTCGGAGCCCGAGAAACCGCAGTCCAGGGCGATTTCGGTGATGGTCTTCCGAGGGTTGTACAGGAGCTGGTGGGCGGCCCGCTCCAGGCGCAGCCGCTGTACGAACTTCTGCAGGGTCTCGCCGGTCCAGCTCCGGAACAGGCGGTGGAAATGGAAGGACGAAAAGCAGGCCAGGTGGGCCAGCTCCGCCAGGTCCAGGGGCTCATTCAAGTGGGTCTGGATATGGTCGAAGACCCTGTTGAAGCGGGCGGCGTACTCGCTGCGCCGGGTGGGAGGTTCCATGAGGGTGGGCATGAAAGCACGGTAGCAGCCGCGCCGCGCCCTGTCCTCTGGATGCGGAGGTTCTGCAGGCCAGCTACCCTGAAGGCAGCACCCGCCGCGACTGGAACCCCATGCTCTATTTCCTCTCCCATTCCTGTGCACGCCTTGTGGCCCGCCTGGTCTACCGGCGTCGCGTCCTGCACCGGGAATTCATTCCCGAATCCGGAGCGGCCCTCATCGTCGCCAACCACACCAGCCACCTGGATCCGCCCTTGGTGGCGGGGGTCTTTCGCAAACCCATCCATGCCATGGCACGCTCCACCCTCTTCCAGGGGATCCTGGGGTGGCTCCTGCCCCGCATCAACGTCTTCCCCGTGGAACACGGCAAGGGCGACCTGGGCAGCCTGAAACACATGCTGGCACTGCTGAAGGCTGGAAACCGGGTGCTTATGTTCCCCGAAGGTACCCGCTCCCCGGATGGGACCCTGCAGCCCGCCACCGCAGGCATCGGATTCATTCTGTCCAAGGCCAACGTGCCGGTGGTCCCCCTTCGCATCTTCGGAGCGTACGAGGCCTGGCCCAAGGGGGCTTCCCGGCCCCGCAGGGGGCGCATCACCGTGGTGGCTGGCCCTCCCGTGGACTTTTCAAGCCTCCCCGCCGAACTCACCGGCAGGGCGCGCCACCAGGCCATGGCGGACAAGGTCATGGAGGCCTTGGCGGCCATCCGACTCGACGTGCCCCAGCGATCGCAGTAAGGGTCCTGGCCAAAAACTGGCTAATGGTTGGCTAACGAGGCGATCCAAAGACCGTGGGGCCGCAGGTCTGGCGCCATGGCGTCAGGTTCGCCCTGATGTCGGGCACCTGGACAGGGGGGCCTGTGGTCACCTGCCGGACTCCCCGACGACGCCGAGGCACCGCGCAGGGCACGAGATCGCGGGAAAAAAGATCCTGTCGCGAGGTTGACATCTAGACATAGAAGTTTATGTTGAGATTCGAGTCACCGGGAGCCCCCATGAAAACCAACCTGAGCCGGCCCACGAATGCTGAACTGAGAATTCTGCGGGTGCTGTGGGAGCGCGGGCCCAGCACGGTTCGGCAGGTGTTCGAGGTGCTGGCTCCCACCCAGGAGGACCTGACCTACCCCGCGGTGCTCCGAATGATGCAATTGATGGCAGACAAGGGAATGCTCGATCGGGACGGCTCCGAGCGTTCGCACATCTTTCAGGCTGCCCAGCCGCGCTCGGAGGTTCAACGCTCGCTTCTGGACGACCTTCTGGAGCGTGCCTTTGGAGGGGACGCCCTGGAGATGCTCAGCGCGGCCTTCGCTCGACGGCGCATGAAACCCGAGGAGCGGGAGGCGGTGGCCCGGATGCTGGACGAAGCCGATCGGGAGCTCTGATGATTGCCCCCACCCTCACGGCCCTCGCCCAGTACCTGGCCTGGGCGTTGGTGCATTTCCTTTGGCAGGGGGTGCTGCTGGGGGTGGTGGCCTGGCCGGTCCTGGCCCTGCTCCGGCGGAGACGGGCGGAGGTGCGCTATGCCGCCGCCTGCGTGTTCCTGGTGGGATGTCTGGCGCTTCCGGTGGTGACCTTCGTGCTCCAAGGCTGGTGGGCCGGACCTGCGCAGGGTGCCTTGACCCAGGCGGTGACCTACCACGCCCTGATGGCCTTTCGATCCCGGGTCGTGCAGGGGTTGCCGCTGCTCCTCCTGGTCTGGGGCATGGGTGCCTTGGTGTTCGGCCTTCGAGCCTTTGCCAGTTGGCTCTGGTTGCAGCGGCTTGCCCATCGGGCCCTCGAGGTGGTGGATCGGGAGGCCCAAGCCCTGATGCGGGCCCTCCAGTCCGAGCTTGGGGTTCCAGGTTCTGTGCGATTGATGGAATCCACCAGGGTTCGTGGACCCTTTGTTCACGGAATCCTGAAACCAATTGTTTTTGTGCCCCTGGGCTTCGTGACCGGCATGGACCCCGTGGCCCTCAAGGCGGTGCTGGCCCATGAACTGGCGCACATCCGCCGATTCGATGTCCTCGTGATCGGGCTGCAGACCCTGATCGAGACACTGCTTTACTACCACCCCGTGACCTGGTGGCTTTCCCGACGCGTGACCATCGAACGGGAATGCTGCTGTGACGCAATCGCCGCCCAGGCCTGTGGCGATCCCGTCCATCTCATTCGAACCCTGCAGCGGCTGGATGCGCTCCAGCCCCTTGCAACGCCCGCCCTGGCGGGAGGAGATCTCATGGAACGCATCCTACGATTACTGAGGCGGGACCCAGGCGCGGGCCGTGTACCCACCCCTCTGCTCTCGGTGGCCCTCGCGATGTCGGTCACGGTGATTCTGGCCCAGCAGCCCGCGGTGGTGGACGTGCTGCGAAACCTGCCCGTGGTGAATGCCATGGACCCCGTGATGGCCAAGGTGCAGCAGGAAGTGCAGGGCGTCACGGCGGCGATCCAGGCCCCGGACGTCACGCTCGGGGCCCAGGGACAACCGTCCATGCCCCCTCAGGATTTGCCCTTGGCAAGCACCTTCACCCAAGCCCTTGCCCTGAGTCCGGCGACCGTTCAGGCAGAACCCAGCCCCGGGGCTCCTCCGACCACGGATCCCCTGGCGGTCCGAAAGATCCCTGTGGCGCGTATCGGAATTCCACTCGTGGATTTTTTCGATCGGCCCATCGAACCCTGGCCTGAGGGACAACGCACGGTTGTCGCGGACATGCTCCCCAAGTCCAGTCCACCTGGGGAATTGGATTGGATCCTGGGCCGCCCTGAGGTCGGCAGGTATGCCTTCACCACCTGGCCAAAGTCGACCAATTTCGACTGGCGCTTTCTGCGGTTGAACCTTCCTGCAGGGCAGCGGGCCGAAATCCGCGTGGTGGGCACTTCCGGGACGGTGAAGGACAGCCATTTCTCACTGCGCACCTTGAGGCTGAAGACGCTGATCCACGGCCATTGGAGCCTTTACCAGTCCGGGCCACGGAGTGGGAACCTGGCTGTAAAAAATCAATCCAATTGCGAGGATTTCGTTGTGCTCGCCATCAATGGGCCTTCGGATACGCCCTACCGATGCGAGTTGGTTTTTTCTGGAACGGAGGATCTGCCGCACAAAGAGGTGGGAGTCCCCATCGATGCCTGGCCGGAAGCTGAATCCAGCCTTGAAGTCAAGGATGCCCACCCAACATCGGAGTTCGGTGTATGCCATGTTCAGGCCACGTGGGTGCACGGTGTTGGAGGAGACACCTCGGCCATGGACCCAAGAACCAAGCCGTACGTCGGGACCCTGTCGGTGAATCGCCTTCGATGCATGGAAGTGCAACTCCAGCCGGGTGAGTTGGCACGCTTCTCAGTGGCCAAGGGAAGGGCGCTCCTTGAGGCCGCCACGCTCCAGGACGGTGATCCCTCCTGGGACCGCATGGTCGCTCGAGCCAACAGCGCACCGGAACGGCTCCGAAGGAAGGGCCTTGAAGTGATCAACCCAACCCAGCACCTTCAACGCATGGTGCTGGTGGCCTATCAGGTGGGTCCGGAGGAGAAGGGCTATCGCATCGACCTTGACCGCATCAAAGGGTCAGCCCAGTAAACCCATGGACCTCTTTGGGGCACACCGTGACATGAAGGCACTCCGACCTGAGCTCGCGATGGTTTCAGTGACTTACGGAGTGCCTTCGGGTCCGTGAACCACCCCCCTCAGCAGGGTCTCCAGCATCAGCTGCACCCGCGCCTCCAGAGGCTTCCAGGGAATCCAAGGGTCGTGGAAGTTGCTGATGTGCAGGCTCACCACCCCGTGGATGCCCGAGAGGAGGGTCTGGACCAGGGCGTCGGCATCCTGGAACCGGGGGGCCACCCTGCCCGTGGCCAGGGCCTCGGCGGCCGCTTGGCGGGCCAGCAGGTAGGCGTTCTCATCGGGGCGGTGGCGCTGGAGGCTGGCCTCGGGGCGCACGGCGGGCCGAGGGGTCATGAAGAGGAAGCGGTAGTGGTCGGGTTTGGCTTCGGCATAGCGGGCGAAGGCCAGGCCCAGGGCCCGGAGGCGGTCCAGGGGGTCGGGAAGGGCTTGGAGCCCCTCCAGATCCCGGGCCAGTTCCAGGAAATCCTCCAGCACCAGGGCCTGGAGCAGGTCCTCCTTGTCCTTGAAGTAGATGTAGATGGCCGTGGCCGTGCAGCCTGCGATGGCGGCCACCCGTCGCATGGACAGGGATTCGAGTCCTTCCTGGGCAAAAACCTGCCGGGCGGCGGCCAGGATCGCGTGACGAAGCTGGGGATCGGGGTTGGGACGGGGGCCTCGGGGCATGGGGCCAGGATCGATGAACACTGTTCATGCGTCAAGCCAGTGCCCGGCATGGTCGGCGTCCACCGCACCCTGCCGGGCTTCGAAACCTGTTCCCCGCTGCCCGGAGGCCTCCAGGGTGCCACGGCCCTGCCGAGCTACCCTGTGGGGGAGCAGGAGGGGGGACTTCGCGAACCGAAGGTGGGCAGGAAGCCGCGCATGCGTGGCTTCCCCCTCGTTCATATCAGTCCTACCACCGCCCGTGGGCGACCCGGGGAGAATGAAACGGTGCA
>CAZPUI010000375.1:0-5535 GCA_964589695.1 uncultured Solibacteraceae bacterium
ATGTCCCGATACACCCAAAAATACAAGACCCAGATGGTCATCGCCCTGGATGGCTCGTACATCCCCATGGTCCTGATCTCCCGCCGGAAGGCCCTTAAGGCCCTGGCCACGGGCCGGGCCCACGCCCTGGATCTGCGGACCTGGGGGCGCCTGGCCCTGGATGAGGTGGCCTGCAGGCCTCTCCACGTGGTGGTCTTCGCGGGGGTCAAGGCCTTTCCGGAAGCCCGGATCGGTCGCGGAGCCTACGGGATCTTCCGGCGCGACGGCTACCGCTGCCAGTACGAGGGCTGCAACCGCAAGGGCACGACCCTGGACCATGTGATACCCCGGTCCCGGGGAGGACCCACCACCTACACGAACCTGGTGGCCTGCTGCCCGGACTGCAACGCCCGGAAGGGCAGCCGCACCCCTGCGGAAGCCGGCATGCGGCTGAAGTCCCCCATCAAGTCCCCCCGGGCCATCCTCATGGAACGCCTGCTGGCCCTGACGGGGCAGGGGACCTGATCCGTACCACGCACTGAATTTGAGATCCTCCCGGGGGGCCGGTCCCCCCGGGAGCAGGAGGGGAAGTCCGGCAAGTGCGGCGCCCCGGACCCAGGTACATCTTGTCGGTCCGGCGTGTCCCGCGATTCGACCGGGCGGGGCCCTCCCGCCGAGGAGGCAGCGCATGCCTTCCACCACACTGGGGTTCGACTCCCCGACGGTTCTACGCACCGTGCACTGGTTGCACCGCCCCATAGGGGCCTGAAACCACCTGCCCGCAAGGGCTTCACGCACCACCCCCGAGTTCCCGTTCCTCCGAGGGCCGCATCCCTTGGTGGGGCGATCCGGAGCCCGCGGGTCTTCCACCACGGCTCGTGCCGGGGCGCACATGCAAGGTCGTGTGCCCGGCCCGGGCCAGGAAGTCCCCCACTGCGGATCCCAGGGATGGGAACGCGGGGATTTCTCAAAAGAAAGGAACCACCATGTACCACCGCTACGACATCCAGGACCAGGAGCGGGGCCTCCTGGTCCGCAACGGCCGCCTGGTCCGCTGGCTGGAGCCCGGTCGCCACCGGGTCTTCCGAGGCCTGGCCCGCATGGAGCTTCGGCTCCTGTCCCGGGACACCCTCCACAGCCCCTTCACCCCCGAACTGCGGGCCGCGGCGCCCGAGGGCCAGGTGGCGGAGGCCTTCGTCCCCGAAGCCTCCCTGGGCCTCCTGCGGGCCGATGGCATGCCCCGGGCCGTTCTGGTGCCCGGCCGCTACCTGCTCTGGCAGATGGTCCACCGGGTCACCCTGGACCTGGTGAGCCTCGAGCCCCTGCGGCCCGAGATCCCCGAGGCCTTCTGGACCCTGGCTCCCGCGAACATGCTTCAGACCCTGCTGGTGCTTCCCGGCGAACGGGCCCTCGTCCACCTGGATGGGGTCCTTCGGGAGGTGTGCGCCGAGGGGCGTTACGTCTTCAGCGTGCTGAACCGCAAGCTGGAGGTGTGGCGGGTGGACCTGCGGGAGCAGGAAGTCCAGATCCAGGGCCAGGAACTCATGACCCGGGACAAGGTGAGCCTCCGGCTGAACCTCATCGTGAAGTACCGGGTGGTGGATCCCGTGAAGGCGGTGCAGACCGTGGCTGCCCTGCGGGACGCCCTCTACAGCGAGGCCCAGATGGCCGCCCGGCACTTCGTGGCCGAGCTCTCCCTGGACCAGCTCCTGGAACGGCGCGCCGAGGCCGTGGGGCCCATGGCCGAGGCCCTGCGGGACCGGGCCGCCGCCTGGGGCGTGGAGGTGCTGCGGCTCGACGTGAAGGACCTCGTCCTCCCCGGCGACATGAAGCAGCTCCTCAACCAGGTCATGGAGGCCGAGAAGAAGGCCGCCGCCCAGGTCATCCTGCGGCGGGAGGAGGTGGCCTCCACCCGATCCATGGCCAACACCGCCCAGATGCTGGAGCGCAACCCCGCCCTCCTGCGCCTGAAGGAGCTGGAGGCCTTCAAGGACATCGCCTCCGCCATCCCCAACCTCACCCTGGTGGTGGGCCAGACCGACCTCCTCCGGAGCGTCCTGCCTCCTGCGGGTAGGGGGTAGATAACATGTGGTGATTCAAGAATTTAAATACGGAGGACACGGAGCACACGGAGATTGCACGGAGACATCATGGCAGGCGCCAGAGAATTCCCAGGCCCGGCAGCACAGGACGCAATGACTTGTCATGACAAGCCCGCCCCAAGGCTTCCCGGCCTGCCCGCTTGCGCGGGGCGTGCGGCAGGGCCGCGCGCGTTCCAGCAGGGGCGGAGCCTATGAGAACACCTGTGTGCTCCCCGGCTCCGCCCCTGCGGTCACCAGGCCAGGAAGCCGGAACCCTCAAGCCATGGTTTCTTTCTCCGTGCCCTCCGTGGCCTCCGTGTTTAACCGCTCTTGGGTTGCGGCCAGAAGCCTCGCTGTGCTTAACCTTCAACTTCTTCGCCTCTGGGACCGCATTGCATTTCCCGTCGCTCCCGAACCCTTGACGCGGACCTCCAGCCTTGTCCCGCACGTTCATCCCACCCCCTTTCTTGAACGTGCCACCATTCACTCCCATGCCGGGGCCCAGCCCCCGGCACGTTCAAGAACCACGAAAGGAGGGGCCATGAGCCTCGCCACCCTCAAGGGGGCTTCGGTCCCCATCCAACTCTGGGCACCGGTCACCGAGGTCGAATCCGGGGCCCTCGACCAGCTCAAGCGCGTCGCGGCCCTTCCCTGGGTCTTCCGCCATGTGGCGGCCATGCCCGATGTCCATTTCGGCATGGGCGCCACCGTGGGGAGTGTCATCGCCATGAAGGGGGCCGTGGCCCCCGCCGCCGTGGGGGTGGACCCTGGGTGCGGCATGGCGGCGGTGCGCACCAGCCTGGGGGCCGCGGACCTGCCCGACAGCCTGAAGGCCCTGCGCCATGCCATCGAGCGGGATATCCCCGTGGGCTTCAACCAGCACAAGGCCGCCCTCCCCGAGGCCAGCGCGTTCCCGGGACTCTGGAAGGCCTTTCCCCACCTGGCCAAGGAGGCCCAGGACCTGCTGTCCAAGGCCATGGCCCAGTGCGGCACCCTGGGGGGCGGGAACCACTTCATCGAGCTCTGCCTGGACGAGGTGGACCGGGTCTGGATCATGCTCCACTCCGGCAGCCGCAACCTGGGCAAGGTGCTGGCGGAGGTCAACATCGCCAAGGCCCGGAAGCTGGCCCACAACCAGGACCTGCCGGACCGCAACCTGGCGGTCTTCCTGGCGGGAACCCCGGAAATGGAGGCCTACCTCCACGACCTGGCCTGGGCCCAGGACTACGCCGCAGCCAACCGCCAGGTGATGCTGGGCCTCCTCCAGAATGTGGTGCGGCGGGCCTTCCCGGACACCACCTTCGAGACCCCCATCTCCTGCCACCACAACTATGTGGCCCGGGAGACCCATTTCGGGGAGGAGGTCCTGGTGACCCGCAAGGGGGCCATCCGTGCCGGCGCGGGGGAACTGGGGATCATCCCCGGCTCCATGGGGGCCAAGAGCTTCATCGTGCGGGGGCTCGGCAGCGCCGAGGCCTTCTGCTCCGCCTCCCACGGGGCGGGGCGCCGCATGAGCCGCAGCGAGGCCAAGCGCCGCTTCTCCCTGGAGGACCTCGCCGCCCAGACCCAAGGGATCGAGTGCCGCAAGGATGGTGGCGTGGTGGATGAGATCCCCGGCGCCTACAAGGACATCGACCAGGTCATGGTCCACCAGGCCGACCTCGTGGAGCCCCTCCACACCCTCCGCCAGGTGCTTTGCGTGAAGGGATGAACAGGGGTCAGTCCAGATCAAACCCCTGTCGGCTTGCCCAGGCGCGCAGGGTCTGGGTTGCCCCTTTGAAATCGTACTGGCCAAGGCATCGTTCCGTGGCCAGGAGGCCCATGGACTGCTCCACGGGGAGCAGTCCGTGGAGTTTCGCCAGCAGCGGACCCACCAAGGTGTCGCGGCGGGCCATGCGTTGGAGCAACTCCCGGGCGGTCTCCATGGCCTCGGGATTCTCCAGCAGGGGATGAACTTCCACAGGCGCCAGGGGTTCGGGCGTGGTTTCGGCTCTGGAATGGGCCTCCGCGGCAGCCAGCACCTGGCTCAGCATGTTGCGGAACTGCTCCAACGCCTTGGCCTCCGGGGCCTGTCCTGCGTGCAAATCCTTCTCGAGCGCCGTCGCCGATTCAAAGAGGGCCTTGGCCGCCAGGCTCCCCACCACGCCCTTCAGGGCATGGATCCGGTGCTCCGCAGCCATGAAATCGCCCTTCTCCAGGGCGGCCTGGATCACAGCCCAGGCATCGTGCTCATTGCGGGCAAATTCGCCCAAAAGCCGGAAGTAGGCTTCTCGCCTTCCTCCAACCCTACGAATGCCCAGGGCGAGGTCGAACAGATCAGGACCATGCTCAACCTCCGGGACCTCCACCGCCCGGTCCACGCCCTTGATCCACTTCTCCAGCACGGCAAAAAGCTTGGCGGGCTCCACGGGCTTGGTGACGAAGTCGTTCATGCCGGCTGCCAGGCACTCTTCGCGGTACTCCGCCATGGCATGGGCGGTCATGGCAATGATGGGCAGGTCGCGGTGCTTCGTCTTTTCTCGGATGCGCGAGGTGGCGGCGTAGCCATCCAATTCGGGCATTTGTACGTCCATGAGCACGGCATCATACTTGGCCAGGTCCACCATGCTCACCGCTTCCAGCCCATTGGCGGCCACATCCACCTGGAGGCCCGCGCCCTGCAACAACTCCAATGCGATCTCCTGGTTGATGGGGTTGTCCTCGGCCAGGAGTACCTTCACGCCCTTCAGGTTCTGGCCCCAGGTCTCGGTCCCGGAGCCGAAGGCGTGGAGGTTTCGACCTCCACGCCCCAGGGCCTCCAGGATGGAATCCAGCAACAGCGAGGAATGGACCGGCTTGATCAGGAACCCATCCACCCCGGCTCGCTGGGCCTGCTGCATGACCTCCTCGCGACCGAAGGCGGAAACCATGATGATGGTGGGGATCCGCGCCAGGCGTGCATCCGACTTGATCCGGTGGCTGAGTTGCACCCCATCCATTCCAGGCATCTTCCAGTCCGTGACCACCAGGTCGAAGGCGCCCTTCACCAGCTGGTCCAGGGCATCCTCCCCGCAGGCCACGGTTGTCACCTGGAAGCCGAGGGCCTGCAACTGCTGCTGGAGCACCTCCCTGGCCAAGGCCTGATCATCCACCACCATCACCTGCAGGTTCCGCAGGTCATCGGGCAGTTGGAAGGCCGCGGGCACCCCTGTGGGGACATGGAAGGGCAGGTCGAAGCTGAAGGTGGTCCCGCGCCCCTGTTCGCTCTCCAGGGTGATGGTCCCTCCCATCATTTCCACCAACCGCCTGGAGATGGTGAGTCCCAACCCCGTTCCGCCAAACTTGCGGGTGGTCGAAGCATCCGCCTGGGAGAAAGGCTGGAAGAGGCGAGCCTGCTGCTCGGATGACAAGCCGATTCCCGAGTCCTGCACCGCAAGGCGCACCTGAACCGTGTCCGACGTTCGGTCGACCAGGGTCACTTTCACCAGCACAAAGC
>CAZPUI010000376.1:0-5532 GCA_964589695.1 uncultured Solibacteraceae bacterium
CTGGCCTGGGTGGGCGACTTCCGGATCACCCTGGTGGTCACCCCCTTCAAGGCCCTGCTCCTGACCTTCATCCATGTCTTCATGCTGCTGAATGCCCTTTATCTGACCCGGGCCCTGGCGCGGGTGGAGCGGCCCTGGCTCTACGCCTCCTTCACCCTGGTGGCCTACGCCAGCGCCTCCCTGGTGGTGCTCAGCCAGAACATCCTGGTGCTGCTCATCGGCTGGGAGATGTTCCTGGTGTCCCTCTACGCGCTGATCCTCTCCGGAGGCAAGCAGGCGGAGCCGGTGGCCTTCAAGGCCCTGCTCATCGGTGGGGCCAGTGACTTCCTCATGATCCTGGGGCTTATGATCTACCTGGCCCTGGGCGGCCCCCTGTCCATGACCGGCGCCCCCATCGCCACCGACCAGTCCCTGGCCACCTTCGCGTCCTTCACCCTGCTCTTCCTGGGGGCCGGTGCCAAGGCGGGGATGTGGCCCTTCCAGACCTGGATCCCCGAGGCCGCCGAGGTGATGCCCGCTCCCGCCTTTGCCGCCCTGCCGGCCTCCATGGAGAAGATCCTGGGCATCACCTTCCTCTTCGCCATGGTGAAGGAGATGTTCGTCCTGGGTCCCAAGGCCCAGACCCTCATGCTGGTCTTCGCCCTGGTGACGATCTTCGCCGCCGTGGTCCCCGCCCTGGTGGAAAAGAACTTCAAGAAGGTCCTGGCCTTCACCGCCATCAGCCCCGTGGGCTTCATGCTGGCGGGCCTGGCCACCAACGTGGCCCTGGGCATGGCCGGTGCGCTGATGTACATGCTGACCCATGCCACCTACAAGTCCGCCATGTTCTACGCCGTGGGGAACCTCGAGGTGGCCGCCGGTGGTGCCACCCTGGAGGCCATCGAGTCCCGTCCCACCAAGAACACCTGGACGGTGGTGGGCTACTTCGGAGCCTTCCTGGCCGCCATCAGCTTCCTGTTCACCGGGGGCTTCCTGGCCAAGGAAGCGATCCTGGATGGCGTGCTGCACCATCACTTCTACTGGGTCTTCCTGGCGCTGATCCTGGGGGCCATCCTCAACGTGGCCGTCATGTTCAAGCTGCTGATGGTCCTGTTGGGTGGTTGGCGCCACAAGGATGATTCGGATGCCTCCCCGCTGGAAGTGCTGCCGGTGCTCGTGCTCGGCGCCCTCTCCCTGGTGGGCGGCCTGGTCTTCCTGAAGGCCGGGCACATCTTCGATGGCATGACGGGCGGCGCCATTCATGACGCCATCCACCACGGCCTGACGGCCTTCTACGCCTCGCCCCTCATCGTCGCCTCCCTCGCCATCTGGATCTTCGGCGCCGCCCTGGCGGTGGGTGGTCGACCCGAGGGCGGCAAGGCCTCGGATATCTTCGGGGGCTACCGCAACAGCCCGTCGCTCACCCGGGCCTACGACCTGGCGGAGGCCAAGCATCTGGATGCCTACGAGCTCGTGCTCAAGGCCATCCGGGGTATCGCCTTCGTGGTGTTCACCTACGTCGAACGTTACATCGATGTCGTCGGCCTCGGACTCATCCGATTCGGCCGCGGCCTCGGGCGCGCCGCCCTCAGCGGCATCCACAATGGCGTCTACAGCAACTACCTCGCTTGGGTCCTGGCCGGTTTCGCGCTGGTGGCCAGCCTGGTTCTGCTTCGCTAGGTCAGGAGGGGCACGCACATGCTGACTTCACCCCTTGGTTTTCTCATCATCCCGCTCGTCGCGGCGGTGATCATTCCCTTCATGTCCAAGCTCCATCGCCGCATGGCGGATGCCGTGGCCGTGCTGGCGGGCTTGGCGCTCCTGGCCCTGGCCTGGCACTTCACTGGGAACGGTGAGGCCGTGGTGGACTTCAACCGGGACGGCGGCCACCTGGCCGTGGATGCCCTCTCGGCCCTCTTCCTCCTGGTGATCAACCTGGTGGGGACCTTCTGCCTGGTCTACAGCATCGACTACATCGAGCACCTGGGGGGCCGCGCCAAGTTCTACAGCCTCTTCCTCATCCTCATGCTGGGGTTGAATGGCGTCGTGCTGGTGCGGGACCTCTTCAGCCTCTACATCTACCTGGAAGTGGCCTCCATCGCGGCTTACGTGCTGGTGGCCTACAACCTCCAGTGGGATGGCATCGAGAGCGCCCTCAAGTACCTGCTCCTCTCCGTGGTGGGAACCGGGCTCGTGCTGCTGGCCCTGGCCTTCATCTACATGACCACCGGAACCCTCGCCTTCGGCGAACTCAAGGCGATCCTGGCGAACCAGCCCCTGAACCGCCTGTTCCTGATCACCGCCGCCATGTTCCTCACGGGCTTTGGCCTCAAAGCCGCCATCATGCCCTTCCACGCCTGGCTGCCCGATGCCCACCCCAGCGCCCCGGCGCCGGTGTCGGCCATCCTGTCCGGCGTGGTCATCAAGGTGGCGGGTGTCTATGCCCTGGCCCGCATCTTCATGGACATCTACCCCGTGGTGGCCCAGGTCATGGGCGTCTTCACCCAGCTGGGTGTGCTTTCCATGATCGCCGGCGCCGTGCTGGCCTATTACCAGAAGGACATCAAGCGCATGCTGGCCTACTCCTCCATCAGCCAGATCGGCTACATCATGATCGGTCTGGGGACGGGGAACCTCATGGGCCTGTCGGGTGGCCTGTTCCACATCTTCAACCACGCCATCTTCAAGAGCCTGCTCTTCCTCAACAGCGGATCGCTCCAGAACCAGCTCCACACCCGCAACATGGACGAGATGGGGGGCCTGG
This sequence comes from uncultured Solibacteraceae bacterium, assembly GCA_964589695.1. Classification (GTDB taxonomy): domain Bacteria; phylum Acidobacteriota; class Holophagae; order Holophagales; family Holophagaceae; genus CAZPUI01. The sequence continues at coordinate 2,744 of CAZPUI010000376.1, forward strand.
AGAACCGCATGCCCGTCACCAGCACCACCTCGGTGTTCGGCACCCTGGCCATTGCCGGCATTCCGCCCTTCAACGGGTTCATCAGCAAGCTCTTCATCATCCTGGGGGCCGTGGCCGCCAAGCAGTACGTGGTGGCCACACTGGCCACGGTGTTCAGCGTCTTCACCCTGGGCTACTTCCTGGTGATCCAGCGCAAGGTCTTCTTCGGCAAACTCAACGAGAAGTGGAACGACCTCAAGGAAGTGCCCTTCTTCATGTGCCTCGCGGTGATCGGCCTCGCCGCCCTCTGTCTTGGCACGGGCCTCTTCTTCAAACCCCTGGTCGGCAGGGTTTTCGAACCGGCGGCCAAGGTGATCATGCCCCGGACCTCCACGGTGGTCCTGGAGGCTCCCGCCGCCCCCCTGGGAGGACACTGACATGGGTGACTACGGCAATCTGATCCTGGTGCTGATGGTGGCGGTGCTCGTCCTGGTGGTCTGCGTGGTGCTGGCCAAGGACCTGCTCCGGGCCGCGGTGGCCCTGGCCCTGGCCAGCGTCTCCGTCTCCGCCATCCTGTTCCTGAAGGGGGCCTGGATGGCCGCCTTCTTCGAATTGAGCGTCTGCGCGGGCCTCATCACCGTGCTCTTCATGAGCACCCTCTCCCTGACGAAGGACTCGGACCAGGGCAAGGAATTTCGCCTTCCCGGGAATCCCTTCTTCTTCCTGGCCGTGCTGGTGCTCTTCTTCGCCCTGGCCGCCTTCGCCATGAAGTGGCTGGGCAAGGTGATCCCCGTGTCCCCTGCCAACACCCCGGCCTTCGTGGACTTCTCCACCACCTTCTGGACCACCCGCACCACGGACATCATCGGCCAGGTGGCCCTCATCATGGCCGGGGTCTTCGCCATCCTGGCCCTGTTCAAGCGCACCGCCCCTGGGAGGAAGCATGACTGAGCTCGTCTTTCTGCTGGTCTTCCTTGGCCTCCTGGTGGCCATGGTGGGGGCCTACATGCTGTTGGGCTACCGCAACCTGATCCGCATCATCCTGGGGGTGGAAGTCATCTCCAAGGGGCTGACCTTGGTGCTCCTGGCCGCGGGTCTCCACCAGCACCGGCCGGACATGGCCCAGACCTTCATCGTCAGCTTCATCATCGTGGAAACAATCCTGGCGGCCGTCATGCTCGGCATCGTCATCGTGAGCCACCGCATCCACGTCACGCTTGACATGCGTCGTCAGTCCAAGCTCAAGGGGTAGCCTATGGACATCCGGATTCTACTTTCACCTCCCGTTGCCTTTTTTGTCTTTGTGCTGGTGGCGCTGGGTTTCAACGCCCTGGGTCGCCTCATGGCCGGCGCGCCCGTGGCCGAGCCCGGCAAGTCCGAGCCCTACGCCTGCGGCGAGGAATACCACGCCGAGAAGAACCGCTTCGGCTACGCCAAGGTCTGGGTGGCGGCCCTGTTCTTCACCATCATGCCCGTGGCCGCGCTGGCCATCGCCCCCGTGCCCCAGGGGGTCCATGCATACAAGGCACTGCGCTACCTGGCGGCCATTGCCGTGAGCATCGCCCTCCTCTTCGTGGACTTCTACTAGTCCCCTCACTTCCCTAGGTGACCTCATGCTGAAGAAGATCGTGAAGTGGGCCCGGATCAAGTCCCCGTGGATCCTGCACTTCAACTCGGGCGCCTGCAACGCCTGTGACATCGAGATCCTGGCCTCCCTCATGCCCCATTACGATGTGGAGCGCTTCGGGGTGCTGCTCAAGGCCTCTCCCCGGCACGCCGACGTCCTGGTGGTTTCCGGCCCCGTGACCAAGCAGATTGCTGCCCGGCTCGAACGCATCTACCACCAGATGCCCAACCCCAAATTCGTGGTGGCCGTGGGCTGCTGCGCCAGCTCCGGGGGCGCCTTCCGGGGCTGCTACAACGTGCTGGAAGGGGTGGACAACCTCATTCCCGTGGATGCCTATGTGCCTGGCTGCCCGGTGAAGCCGGAAGCCGTCATCGATGCGGTGGCCAAGCTTCTGGGCCACCTCGAATCCCAGCCCGCCTGAGGAGGAACCCATGCTCGCCAGCGAATACCCCCAGGCCATCGCGGAGACCTTCCCGGGCTGCAACCTTGAACAGACCTCCGAACGCCGCCTTTGGCTCGACATCGAGCGGGACAACCTGCTGGAGGCCGTGAAGACCGTGCGGGGCAAGCTGGGTCTGCCCCACCTCTCCACCATCGTGGGCGAGGACATGCGGGACCACTTCCTGGTGACCTATCCCTTCGGGGGAGGCCCGGTGCTCCTGAGCCTCCGGGTGAAGGTGGACCGGGAGAAGCCCGAGGTCCCCACGGTGGCCCATGAACTGCCGGGTGCCGTGGTCTACGAACGGGAGATCCATGATCTCTTCGGCATCGTTCCCGTGGGTCACCCCGGACTCTGTCGCCAGATCCTCCCCGAAGACTTCCCCGCGGGCGTCTACCCCATGCGCAAGGACCAGCACATGGCCCGCTTCGGTGAAGAATCCCCCGAATCCGAGTCTGAGTCCGAGTAGAGGAAGGAGTTCCACGATGAGCAATCAGGAAGACAGTGTCTGGATTCCCGTTGGTCCGCAGCATCCCTTCCTCAAGGAAGCCGCCAAGTTCGACTTCGAGATCCGGGGCGAGGAGATCGTCAGCGCTCGGTACCAGATGGGCTACAACCACCGCGGGATCGAGAAGGCCTGCGAATTGCGCAACTACCACCAGGCCCTCTACCTGCTGGAGCGCGTCTGTGGCATCTGCTCCCACAGCCACACCACCTGCTACTGCATGGCGGTGGAACAGATCC
>CAZPUI010000377.1:0-5526 GCA_964589695.1 uncultured Solibacteraceae bacterium
AATCAGCGCCTCGGCATTTCCGCTATCGGCCACTTGGGAGGTGATTGCCTTATTAATCGATTCCGTGGCAATTTGCTTCACCCGGATTTGCGCCAGATGGATAATGGGCGGCTTCAAATGCTGCTCCACATAGCGCACGCTCTGCAATACAGCCAGGATCAGCACCAGACTCAGAATAATCCAGAATCTGCCCCGTCTGCGCGGACGCGTCCCCCTGCCTGCAGGAACTCCCTTCTTCTGCTCACCTACGCCCGACATCCGGAGAGTCCCCCTGCTTTTTTTAGCTTCAAAACGCGCGCCCTGTCCTGCAGGCATCACCCTTGTTTTGGCCGGTCTGGTTTTGAACGTCGTCCATCGCCCGCCTTCCCCATGACCCCGCCCCAACCCCAGCGCTCCGCCTCCAGCTGGAACCCCCTCTTCGACTTCCCCCCCCCCCAACGCATCGACTACTTCCACAAGCTGCACCCCCTCCTGATGGAGTTCCCCTCCCGCCGGGAACTGGTGGCCCAGGCCACGGAGGCCTTCGATGCCTCCTGGGGCGAGGCCATGGTGGCCGCGGGCTACGGCTTTTCCGAGGAGGTGCAGGAGGGCATGGCCCTGGTGGAGCAGCAGAAGCTGGTCCTCCAAGGGCTGTCCGCCCGGCTGCAGAGCGTGGGCCAGGCGATCCTCGCCCTGGGGGATCCCCCCAATCCGCTGGAGGGGCGCCGCAAACGCAAGCAGGCCTACGACGAGGCTCGGCAGGCCGTGGAGGCCATGGCCTCCCGAACCGAGGCGCCCGCCGCCGGCACCTGGACCCTGGCCCGGGTGGACAAGCAGGAGCAACGCACGGTCCAGGGCATTCCCGATTGGACCTTCCCCTCGGACATGCGGGGCCGCATGGGGGTCCAGATTCGTCGTCGGGATGTGACCTTCCAGGTAACGCCCGGAAGCCTCGATTCCAACGCGGTGGAGGAAGTCAAGGATCCCGCGGGCAAGGTCAGCTCCGCCCCCAGCAGTGCCCGGCTGGGCTGGGCCGTGCCCCCCAGCAGCGCCAAGGGCGGACAGACCTGGATGCCGGGACTCACCGCCACCGTGAGCCCCGGCTGCGATGGCCTTTTGAAGAAGGGCATCGACTTCACCGTCAAGGCCAATGGGGCGGGGGTCTACCACTGGGATGCCTCCTGGCCGTCCATTCCCGCCAAGGGCTACACCTTCCCCGCGGCCATGGGGAAGGGCAGCCTGGACCTGAGCCTGGAGGTGGGAGGCACCACCGGCAGCGCCACCTTCACCTACCGCTACGTGTCCGGCGGGGCAGCGCCGCCCCCGGAACCCGTGGTCCCCCGCCCCGGCGCCCAGGAGGCCGCCCTGGCGGAGAGCATCGCCTTCCACGAGGAGAACATCCGCTTCCTGGAGAAGAACCTGGCCCGGGATGCCGAGGAGCTGGGCCGGGAGCCCGCGGGCAGCCATCGGTCCGCGGACCTGCAGTTCCGGCTTCTCACGGGACGGGCTGAGGTCCAGGCGGAACGGGACCTCATCGCCTCCCTGAAGACCGGCCAGATCGTCCACACCCGCACGGAGTGGGACGACTACGTGAAGGACAAGTTCATCGCCAACATCCGGGCGGACCAGCAGCGCATGGAGGCCATGCAACGGGGCGCGGCGGAGCTCCAGCGCATGGCCGCCGCCCTGCCCCCCGAGGAGGCCGCCGCCACCCGGGACTTCATCCAGCGCCAGCTGACCCCGGCGGATCTGGCCAAGGGCAACCTGGCCAAACTGGACCAGGTGCACCAGGCGGTGTCGCACAAGCTGGAGGGCGCCCGCCTGCAGTACGAGGCCCAGAAGGAGCTGGCCTCCGCCGAGCGGGCCCTCTTCTGGCTGGGGGCGGCCCAGAAGGCGGGCGGCGTCGCCGCCTTCATCCTGGGGGGCAACACCCTGGCCTCGATGTACGCAGGCTCCACGGGTTACATCTCCGGCGGCCTGGGGGAAGGCATCCGGGATGCGGTGACCTGGTGCGGACAGCCGGGCTACCTGGCGGTGGAGGCCTATGACGGCTACACCAAGGGCGGCTACCTGGCGGGGGCCGGGGTGCTGGGGGCGGTGGAGAAGACGGTGGCTGCCGCCGGGCTGAATAAGCTCTTCGAGTGGGGGGTGGGCCGGATCGGCCAGGGCTCCGCGGCCCTGGAGAACAAGGCCAACCTGGGCAAGCCAAGGCCTGCGGTGTCGGGCCAGGGCTTCGGCACCAAGGATGTGGCCCGCATGAAGCAGGAGATGGCCGAGGGCGAGCGCCTCGCCAAGGAACTCCACACCCTGGACCAGCAGCTGGCCAAGGCCGTGGACCAGAAACTGCCCAATGCCCAGCTCCTGACCATGCGCCAGAAGGTCATGGACAAGGCCGCGGAGCTGAACGGGAACTTCTACGCCAAGCTCTACGCCAAGGGCGCCAAAGGCCCCCTGGAGCGCACGGCGGCCAAGTGGAGTGCCCAGATCAAGAGCGATGTGGACCGGGAGTTCAAGGCCCTCCTGCGCAAGGAAGGCTGGGATGTGGACAGGCTTCCCCTCAAAGACATGCGCAATGCCCGCAGCGGAGCCTCCCTGGGCATGGACCGGGACTACGGGGTGTCCGCCGCCGACCTTCGGCCCGGAAGCCTCATGAAGGGCCGCAAGGCGGGCTCCCTGTCCGCCCTGCAGAACGATGGGTCCCGACTGTACGCCCAGGCCTACCAGAAGGTCACGGGGCGCAGTGCCGACAAGGCCCTGCACACCTTCACCACGCCCATCCACAAGGAGGCCTTCAAGGATCTGGGGGTGCTCAACGACCTGCGGATCCCCGGGAACATGGACAAGCTCCACAAGGCCTTTGGCGAGCAGACCGGCTGGACCATCTACCTGAAGGGGGCGGAGATGCTGGATCCGAAGCACCTCCAGTCCATCGGCCTCTCCAAGGTGGCGGGCTACATGGAGGCGGGACGGGGCCTGGCCAAGGAGCTGGAGACGAAGATCATCCCGTTCATCCAGCAGGCCAAGGGCACCGACCCCGCCCGGGCCCGGAGCCTGGCCAACCACTACAAAGGCATGCTGGAGATCCTGGACACCTTCCGAAAACCCGGTGGGGGCTTCGATCCCATTGAAGCCAGCCGCAAACTCCGGGCCTTCACGGGGGGCAAGGACCTGCACCAGATCCTGGAGGATGTGCGCACCACCACGGAGGTGCTCCACAAATTCGGGGGGATTGGAAGGTAACCCCTTTTCAAATCGAGTCCCCCTGCCGATACCCTGGGCACGCATGGATGCGGGATGTCCCAAGGAGGGGGCCATGGCGGAGCTGTCGCTGGCGACGAGCATGCACGAGGTCAAGGCGCGCATGGAGGAAATCCTGGTTGCGGCGCGTCCTCCCCGCCCCCCGGTACCTCCGCCCCAGGAGCGTCCCACCCCGCCTCCCCTGCCGGAGTTTGGGGGTCTCGTGGAGGATCGGGTGGAGCTCAGTCCAGGGCTGGAGGACTACGTCACGGATCCCCTGGCCATGGATGCACTTCTTTTCAAAACCGTTTTCGAGGGCAAGGACTGGCAGACGGCCAAGCGGGAGGTGGAAGCGGAGCGGGCGGCGCTACGGGAGGGCGGCCAACCCAGGAACGCCCCACCTCCCGCCCAGGGGGGCTCGGAGACCTTTCTGTCCATGGAGGTCACCACCCTCCAGGCGAGCCATGTGGAACTGGAGGTCCAAACCGCGGAGGGCCATGTGCGCATGGAGGCCACCCGGGTGGAGGTCCAGCAGGTGCGCCTCACCGCCTCAGCAGGAACCCAGGCCCGCAAGAAGGATCCCCTCCTCTTCGACCTGACGGGGGAAGGTCCAGCCACCACCGGGGCCCAGGGCGCCCGAGCCTTCGATCTGGAGGGCAACGGGGATGTCTCCCCCACCTCCTTCGCCACGGGGGGCAGTGCCTTCCTGGCCCTGGATCGGAACGGCAATGGGCGCATCGACAGTGGCCTGGAACTCTTCGGCGATCAGTACGGAGCCCGGGATGGCTACGAGGAGTTGGCCAAGTTCGATGCGGACCAGAACGGCGTCATCGATGCCCAGGATCCGGTGTACGGCCGCCTCCAGTTGCTCACCGGCGATGGCTCCACCCAGGGCCTGGCGGACCAGGACATCGTGTCCATTTCCTTGGCCGCCCGGGCCAAGGCCAGCACCACGACGGCAGGGGATGACATTCTGCGCAGCGCCACGGCCTTTCGCAGCGATGGCCGGGCCCTGGCCACCTACGCCATGGCCCTGCAGCGGTTCTAGGCCTCCAGCCCCCACCGCTCCAGGAAGCTGGTCCGGTAGGTGCGACTGAGCACCACATGACTGCCGTCCTTCAGTACCAGGAGGGCGTCCCCATGGTCCCAGGGCTCGAGATGGGACACCGCCTCCAGGGCCACCAGGTCCGAACGGTGCACCCGCACGAAGCGCCGGGGATCCAGTCGGCCCTCCAGCTCCGCCAGGGTGCGCCGCACCAGATGCTCGCCTTCGGCACTGAACACGCGCACCTGCCTTCCCTCAGCCTTCAGGCGCCGGATGGCCCGCACCGCCAGGGGAACCCAGCGGTCGTCCTGCCGCACCACCAGACGCTCCAGGGGCCTTCTGGCCAGATCCGCCCGCAGGCTGTCCACGGGCCCATGGTTGCGTCCCAGGGCAAAGGCCCGATCCAGCGCCTTGAGAAAGCGGCCTTCGTCGAAGGGCTTCAGAAGGTAGTCCGCCGCGGACCGCTCGAAGGCCTCCAGGGCGTACTGGTCGTAGGCCGTGGCGAAGACCACCTGGGGCAGGGGCGGCTCCAGGGCCTCCAGCACCTCCAGTCCCGTGAGCCCCGGCATCTGGATGTCCAGGAAGACCAAGTCGGGCCGGAGGTCGCGCACCTTCTCCAGGGCCTCGGTGCCGTTGGCCGCCTCTCCACAGGCCTGGAAGCGGGGATCCAGGGCCAGGAAGCGGCGCACCTTGGCCCGGGCCGGGGCCTCGTCGTCCACAATGAGCACCCGCAGGGGTTCAGCCATGGTGCGCCCCCAGCCATAACCGCACAAGGGCGCCCCCCTCGGCAGGGTTGAGCACCTCCAGGGTGGCCTCCGGACCGAACTGCAGCGCCAAGGTGTCCCGCAGGTTCCGCAGTCCTGTGCCAGGTCCTTCCAGCGCCTGGAGCGGATCCGCAAATCCCCGTCCATCGTCCCGCACCTCCAACACCAGGGCCTCCCCCTCCAGATAGGCCCGGACCTGCACGCTCAGGACACCGGCCTGGTCCTGGTTGTGCTTGAGGGCATTCTCCACCAGACGCTGGAGGCCGTAGCGCGGCACGGGATGAGCCCCCAGACCCTCCCTCACCTGCACATCCACCCTCAACCGATCCCCGAAGCGCGCCAGGGCGAAGTCCAGGTAGGCCTCCAGGTGCCTGAGTTCCCGCGCCAGATCCCAGGGCCCCTCCGTGGCCAGGCCATCCCTCAGCATCTGCCCCAGGGAGGCCAGGAGCCGGTCCGTGCGTCCCAGGTCCTCGTACATCACGGAGCTGATGGTGTTCAGGG
>CAZPUI010000378.1:0-5514 GCA_964589695.1 uncultured Solibacteraceae bacterium
GATCTGCCGTGCCGTGTAACTCCTTACACCCTCCAAAAAGTCCCCGTGCTTTCTCATGCCACGCATGCGTGGCATCTCCGTGTTCTCGGTGTTTAAATTCTTGAAAAGACGAATGTTGCCATGGTACTGAACTTCGACTTATTGGGTGTGCCCTGCGTTTTTGGTAGCGGACATCCGTCACACGGGGGCTCAGGGGCCTGCGACGCCAAGCCTGGGAACGGTGTCTTCACTTTCCACCAGAGGTAATCATGCTGCTATTCCTGGATCCCAAGACCGATGAGGGGGCCCGCCAGGCCCTCAAGGCCCGCCTGGAGGGCCTGGGGTTCGTGCCCCACGAGAGTCACCACGAGGGCCTGACGATTCTGGGGCTCGTGGGTCCCGGGAAGGCCAAGAAGGAGGAACTGGCCGGACTGCCGGGCGTTCGCCGGGTGCTGCCCATCGCCGAACCCTACAAGCTGGCCAGTCGGGCCTTCCATCCCCACCCGACCCTGGTGAAGGTGGGGCGCGCCACCCTGGGAGGGCAGGGGGTCGTGATGATGGCAGGCCCCTGCGCCGTGGAGAGCCGGGACCATATCTTCGAGATGGCGCGCCTGGTGGCGGAGGCCGGCCTTCCCGCCCTGCGGGGGGGCGCCTACAAGCCCCGGACCAGCCCTTACGCCTTCCAGGGCCATGGGGAGGCGGGGCTGCGCTGGATGCGGGATGCGGCGGATGCCTTCGGGCTGGCCACGGTGTCCGAGGTCATGGATGCCAGCCAGATCCCCGCCATGCTGGAGACCATCGATGTCTTCCAGGTGGGGGCCCGGAACATGCAGAATTTCTCGCTCCTGGCGGCCCTGGGGAAGATCCGCAAGCCCGTGATGCTCAAGCGGGGCATCAGTGCCACCCTGCAGGAGTGGCTGATGGCGGCGGAGTACATCATGTCCGGGGGCAACTACGAGATCATCCTGTGCGAGCGGGGCATCCGCACCTTCGAGACCGCCACCCGCAACACCTTCGATGTCTCCGCCGTGCCGGTGCTCAAGCAGCTCACCCACCTGCCCGTGATCGTGGATCCCAGCCATGCCATTGGGGTTCGGGACAAGGTCATCCCCTTGGCCCGGGCCGGGGTGGCCGCCGGCGCGGACGGTTGCATCGTGGAGTTCCATACCTGTCCCGAGGAGGCCCTTTCCGATGGGCCCCAGGCCCTCTATCCCGAGGAACTGCTCCAGCTCGTGCGGGAGATCGAAGGCATCTGCAAGGCCATCGGGCGGGACCTGGTGCGCAGCTAGGAAACTCAAGAGGAAGTCCCAAGGCTTCGATGAATCAGCTGGTTGGCGGGCTCGCAGGAGCGGCTGCCCCTCGGAGTCGTCCATGCGGATCCATGGGGCGGCGTGCGGACTTCCAGCCCAGGTTGTGGTGCCTGTGCGTGTGGGCATCAACCCTTGGGCTTGAAGGCTCCCTGAAGGGTCGCTCCATCGAAGCCTTCGGAGGTCTGGCCTTCGGCGGCATAGCGATAGAGGGCGGCGGCATAGATGCCCGTCAGGGCATTCTGGACCACGAAGAGGAAGAGAAGGATGAGCATGGTGAGGCCCGCCATGGCGAAGGCCAGCAGCGCCGAAACCTGGGTGGCCAGCACCACGGAGGCCACCCCACCCAGGAGGACCAGAACCACCGTAAGGCCGGTGATCAGCCCGATCCCGGCATTTCCGATGATGTTTTCACCCCAGGTCCGCTTCAGCAGGGCGGCACTGCCCTTGACCGCCTCGATGGGGCCCACGTTCTGGGCCACCAGGACCGGCACCACCAGGAAGGTGGCCAGGGTCCAGGCCATGCCGATGAGGCCCACGATGATCTTGCCCAGGAAGCCCACCCGTTCCTCGATGGCCTGGAGCACCATGCCCACCGTGGAGGCGATGAGGGCATAGCCCAGGATCACGGTGAACTTCTCCCTGGCGATGCGCAGACCATCCCCCAGGGTGGGATCCCCGCCCCGGAGGCGGATCATGGCCGCCCCCACCAGGGCCGTGTTGAAGAAGAACATCACGGTGTACTGGCAGAGGTAGAAGAGGAAGCCCAGGGTGTAGCTAAGGATCCCTCGGTCCATGGTCTCGTAGAGCCTGAGGCCCACGATGGGGAGGGCGAAGCTGGCCATCACCAGAAGGGTGGCCAGACCTGAAAGCACCGGGAACAGCAGGAGTTCCTTGTCGGCACGGAGCACGGTGGCACTGGCCTTCAGCAGGGACCAGCTGCGGGAGAAGTTGGCGAACATGGGAACCTCGAAGGAATCTGGATCGATGCTACATGGTCTTTGGAAAGGGGGCACGGGGTGCCCCCTCAATGGAGTTTGGATTTTTTCAGTAACCAGACCCTAAGAAAAATGTGTGCAGCGCTCCGGCCGCGGGGCGTTTGGTTGGAGGAATCCGTAGAAGACAAGGATCCAGTGGCCCAGCATAGTGCAGCAGCGACGGGGTTTGTGGGGGCTTCCATCCATGGCTCCCTGATCTTGTTTTCGAGCTTTTCGTTGGTAGTGTGAGGTATGTCCTCACACGTCTGTCCCAACTGCGACGCGCCACTCACCGGCGCCTTCTGCGCGTCCTGCGGCCAGAAGGCCGTGAAGCCGAAGGACCTGACCCTGGGCCACGCGATCCACGACCTTTTGCACGAGACCCTGCACCTGGACGGGCGGCTCTGGACCACCCTGAAGCTGCTTTTCACGCGTCCGGGGCAGCTCAGCCTGGATTTCGCGGAGGGGCGGCGGCAGCGGCACATCCATCCCGTGCGGCTTCTCCTGGTGATGGCTGGACTCTACTTTCTTGTGGCCAATCCGACGGTGATGAACCTTCAGCACATTGCGGGACGCGACACGAGCGGCCGCCTGACCGCGAAGCTGGAGCGCATCGCCCACCGAGAGGGCCGCAGCCTCGCCCAGGTCTCCGAGGCGCGCTCCGGCCGCCTGCAGACCCGCTTCAAACTGGCCCAGCTCGCCTGGGCCGGTGTCTCGGGCGGGCTCCTGGCCCTCCTCTTCCGACGGCGCTTCCGGGAAATCGGCCAGCACCTAGCGGTGGCCGCCCATAATGCGTCCTGGAGCTTCGCCATGATATTCCCGGTAGGCTTCGTGATGTTGGTGGCGACCAGTCCCATGGCCCCCCTGCTCGGTATGCCAGCCGCGGCGGCTATCTATGGCTTCCTGGCCTACCGTCGTGTTTATGGGGAGGGGCGCCTGGCCACCCTGGCCAAGACGGCGTTGCTGGCGGTCCTGTATCTGGCCTTCTTTTTTATTTCCATGGGCTACGCGGTGATCTCAGCCCTGCGGTAGGGGGACGGTCGTACCCAGCTGGGGCTGGGGTGCTGCATCCGTGGTGTTCGGTGGCATCGACCCCATAAGTTCCCCGTCCGGTGGTGGATCGCGAGGGCTCCCTCAAGGTCTTCGCGCGCAGCATCTGCGCGCCAGCTGCGCGGTCAGGTGGCTGACCTCCATGGACCTCGGACGTTCGCAGATGAGGCATCTGATGTCTGGTCGACGAGCCCTTGGAATGCATGGAAGATCAACGAGCCTTGAACATCGAAATGTCCAAACCCCAGGCAGGGGCCTTACTCCAGGCTGCCCACCTCCGCCTCCACCGCCTCCAGGATCTCGCAGGACTTCACCAGGGCCTTCATGGTGTTGTGGTCCGGGTAGAGGGGACGATCCTCTTCCAGGTGGGCCACGTGCCTTCGGATGACCTCCCGGGCCTTGGTGACGCCCTTCCCGAAGCCGAAGTCCCGGAAGTCCAGGGCCTGGGCGGCGCACATGAACTCGATGCCCAGGATGCCGTAGGCGTTGTCCATGATCTGGTTGTTCTTCAGGGCCGTGTTCATGCCCATGGACACGAAGTCCTCCTGGTCCGCGGCCGCGGGGATGGACTGGATGCTGGCGGGCATGGAGAGGATGCGGTTCTCCACGATCATCATGTCGGCGGTGTACTGGCTCAGCATCATGCCGCTGAACATGCCGGCCCCCTTGGTGAGGAATTCCGGCAGGCCCACGCTCAGGGCGGGGTTCGTCAGGCGGTTCAGGCGGCGCTCGCTGAGGACGCACACCATGGTGATGGCCGCTCCTGCCATGTCCATGGGCAGGCTCACGGGGGAACCCTGGAAGTTGGCCCCCGTGAGGGTGAGGCGGAACTCCGGCAGGAAGATGGGATTGTCCCCCACCCCGTTCAGTTCGATCTCCACCTGGCTCCGGGCATAGGCCAGGGCATCGTGGGCCGCGCCGATGACCTGGGGGGTGCTCCGCATGGAATAGGCGTCCTGGACCTTGGTCTTGATCTTCCCGGTCTGGAGGTCCGAGCCCTGGATGCACTTCAGAATGGCCGCGGCGCTGCGCACGGCGCCCTTGAAGCCGCGGATGGTGTGGACCCGGCTGTCGTAGGGCTTGAGGTTGGCCATGAGGCTCTCCAGGCTCATGGCGCAGGCGATCTCCGCCTGCTTGAGCCAGCGGTTCATGTCATAGAGGCAGAGGGCGGACATGGCCGTGAGCAGGTTGGAACCGTTGATGGCCGCCAGGCCATCCCGGGCCTGGAGGCCGGGAATGGGGATGCCGGCCCGGTCCAGGGCTTCCTTTCCGGGAAGCCGCTCACCCTGGTAGTAGGCCTCCCCCTCGCCCATGAGCAGCAGGGCGATCTGGGACATGGGGGCCAGGTCGCCGCAGGCCCCCACGGAGCCCTTCTGGCACACCACCGGCGTCACCCCCTTGTTGAGCATGTCCACCAGGGTCTGGGTGATCTCGGGCCGGCAGCCCGAGTTGCCGTGGGCATGGACATTGATGCGCCCCACCATGGCGCCCCGCACCTGTTCGATGGGCACGGGTTCCCCAATCCCGGCGGCATGGTTGTAAATGAGGTAACGCTGGAACTGCTCCACCTGTTCGTCGTCCAGCACCTTCTCGGAGAATTCGCCGATGCCCGTGTTGACGCCGTACATGATCTCCCGGGCCCTCACCTTCTCCTCCAGCATGGCCCGGCACACCTTGATGCGCTCCAGGGCCTCGGGCGCGAGTTCCACGGGCTCCAGGTGCCGGGCGACCGCCACAAGGCTTTCGAGGGTGAGGTTGGAACCGTTGAGCACCACGGCCATGGTGAGCCTCCAGGGAAGGATGGATGGAAGTTGGGGATGGGGAACGTGGCGTGATTGTAGGCCCGTCCTCCCTGGAACCTCAACGGTTCACCGAAAGGTTCGCCAGGTTGTGACCGCGGTTGCCGGTACGCACCATGGGCCGGGACGCGGGTGCGTCTCGGCCCATGGGTGTGGGTGGATTCTTCCTGGTTCGGATTGGACACGGGGATCCCGACCTTGCCCGTGGCCACTTCGCGCAACGCGATGACGGTGGGCTTGTCGCGGTTGGCCTCGACATGCGGCGTGCCGGCCTGCGCCAGCTGGCGCGCGCGATAGGTGGCGGCCAGGGTCATCTGGAAGCGGTTCGGAATGAGCTTGAGACAATCTTCAACGGTGATGCGTGCCATGAATTTCAATGCCTTTCCTTTCGATCGGAATAAA
>CAZPUI010000379.1:0-5504 GCA_964589695.1 uncultured Solibacteraceae bacterium
GAAAGGTGGAAGGTGGGGTGAAGGCCTTCCTGGAGACCCTGGCCTTCCGGGGCAAGACGGATCCCCTTCGGGCCCAGGCGGCCCAGCTCCGGCTCGTGGGGGCGGGTCTGGAGAAGTCCCTCCTCTCCCCCGTATCCGGCACCCCGGGGGGCCTTCTGGCCCTCATGGGGGCCTGGAACACCCTGCCCTGGGAAGGACGCAAGGCCTGGACGGACGGCCTCCTCCTTCAGCCCTGTGCCGCAATGATGGACCTCGGGCCCCTGGGGGCCGCCCCCGTGTCACCGGACTTGGACGAGGATGAGGGGGCGGAGGAGGACCCGGATCCCCTGGGGGACACGAACCTGGGTTTCGAGGTCCGGCTCCTGGAGGGATTGCCGGAGGGCTTCCCCGAGACCTATGTCCAGACCCTGCTGGCCAAGGTCCTGGGGTGCGAGTACCCCCGGCCCCAGCGGCTGGCGGCCCTGGAAGCCCTGGGACGGAGCAAGGCCCCCGGGGCCCGGTACGGGGCCCTCGCCCTGGCGGAAATCCTCAAGGATCCCGTGTTCCTGCCCCCCCTGCTCGCCGCCCTGCGCCGTTTGGAAACTTCCGGAGCCGACAGGCTCCGGGACCGCATGCTGGCCAGGGAGGATCCCATCGTCCGGGCCGCCGCCTGGGCCGACCTTCCCGCCCCACCCCCGGACCTGGAGGCGCAGGTGCAGCGCATCCACCGGGACCGTGAACTGGATACCCTCCAGGCCTTGGTGGAGGCCCTGGAGCGCTGGAAGCTGCCGGATGCCCAGCGAAAGGCCTGGCTCCAGCCCTTCCTGCAGCACCGGGACTGGGGCTGGCGACACACCGCCCACCAGGCCCTGGTGAAGCTGGACCCTGCCACCCCCTGGCCGGGGGCGCCGGAGCCCTCGGAGGAAGACCAGGCCCAGCTCAGGCTGGCCATGGAACTGGCGCAGAAGGCCCAACCCGTGCGGCTGCGCCTCACCTTCGAAGGAGGCCGCAGCCTGGTGCTGCGCCTGGATCCCACGGTGGCGCCCCTGAATGTGGCCAACCTGGTGCGCCTGGCGGAGAGCGGCTTCTACAACGGCCGCCAGGTCCCCCGGGTGGTGCCGGATTTCGTGGTCCAAATGGGCAGCCCCATGGACACCATGGACGGGGGCCCTGGCTACACCGTGCGCTGCGAGAACAGCCTCGACTGGTACGGACCCGGGAGCGTGGGGATGGCCCTCAGCGGCAAGGACACGGGCGGCAGCCAGTTCTTCATCACCACCAACGGCACCCCCCACCTCACCGGAAAGTACACCCGGGTGGGAGAGGTGGAGGATCCCAACAGCGCCCTGCCCCTGCTGGACGAACTGGACCTGGGAACGGTGCTCAGGAAGGTGGAAGTGCTGAAGGGCACGGCAAGCGGAACCAAGGTTACCCCCAAAGGTTCAGTCAAGGCTCCCGATTAGCCCACCCCCGGCCCTGGCGGACACGCCCGGAGAAAGGAGGATCTTGGTGCGTCGGAGCGAGATAAGTCTTTCATGGCTCGCCAAGGTCCTTCCTTGAGCAGAAGGTTCAATTCAAGGTCATCATGGTCAGCTTGCTTGCTTTTATCCCTTCCACCCCTTCCATCCCTGTTAATTTTTTCTTTTTCAGAACACTGCGAGACTGCTTGCATGAACGCCATTCAACCTTTTCATTCAAACCTCAATCAAGTTTGATTCCAAAGGCAAAGTCGTCACGCAAAAAGTTTTTTCTATCTGACAATTGGCCCCCACAGAAGGGGCCATATTAACATGAATTGAACTGCACAATTTAGTTTGGAACTACCCCAATAGCTTCATCCATGGGAACAAGGAAGGATGATTAACAGGGATGGAAGGGATGGAAGGGATGTTTGCGGCAGTCGTTTGGCAAGTGTGCGTCAATAACCTGGGATGGCGCTTCCCACCATGGCCTACACGAAGTGATTCGGATAGA
Organism: uncultured Solibacteraceae bacterium; assembly: GCA_964589695.1. Lineage (GTDB taxonomy): Bacteria > Acidobacteriota > Holophagae > Holophagales > Holophagaceae > CAZPUI01. The sequence goes on from CAZPUI010000379.1 coordinate 1,954, forward strand.
TTTTGAGACACACCTTTTCACCCCTCATCACCGCAATTCACCGGCTTGAATTGATGCTTTTGGCCAGTGAATTTCGGTGAAATACGGTGAGAGGGGTAAGGCGCACAGAACGTCCATTCCCGCCGTGCGAAAAGGACATTTGCGCGATCACGATCCGGTGGCCGGACCTTGGCCTCAGTACCGCAGCGTCGCCGAGACCTGCACCGAATTCCCATCCATGGTGCTGCGGACACTGCTCACCTGGTAGCGACCTTCGATGGCCAGGTGGCGGGTGAGCTGGAACCCCAGGCCTGCCATGACATTCAGCTTGTTGGTGCGCCAACGGTCCGTGTGGGTGCCCTTGGTCTCATCCAGGATCCAGTGCACGACCCCCAGGCCGCCGGTGACATAGGGGCCAAGGCCGGACACGCGCATGTAGAAGATGCGGTCGAAGGAGAGGATCACGTTGCTGGCGGTGGTGCGGGTCTTGTGGGGCCCCACCTCGGGACTCTCCCCGAAGATGTTCCACTCCAGGCGTGTGCGTTCCGCCAGGCCGTTGCCGCGGTAGTGCTGCCACTGGACGCCCAGGCCCAACCCGGTCTTGGTGTCCATGAAGGTGCGGAAGTCCTTCACAGGCTGGTTGAACTGGACCTGCCACCCGAAACTGCGGTGAAGGGGGGCGGGCTCGTCGTTCTCCGCCCGGAGGGCAGGGCTCAGGCAGGCGGCCAGCAGGCCGAAGGCAAGCAGGGTCTTGTTCATGGGATCTCCAGGGTCAGAAGTACCAGCTCACGGACAGCTGGGCGGTATTGGCATCCATGCTCTTGTTCAAGCTGGTGACCACATAGCGGCCCTCCACGCTCACCTGGTTGGCCAGGCGGAGACCGATGCCCCCTGTGACCGCCAGTTTGGTCATGTGCCAGCGGGATTCCCGGGGGCTGCCCGGCAGCGGGGTGGTGTGGGTCTCCGTGGCAAAGGTGCGGAGGGCGCCCAGGCCCCCGATGAGGTAGGGCCCCACGGGTTCGCCCGCGAAGAACACCAGTTGATCGAAGCTCAGGTTGAGGGTCTTCATGTAGGTGCGCGTCCCTTGCGCACCCGTGGGCTGTGTCTCGGGAAGCACGTTCCACTCAAAGCGGGTGCGGCTCAGCCACCAGTCTTCATGGAAACCGGTCCACTGGGCGCCAATGCCGATCCAGGCACGCTCCCCCAACCGGGTCTTGAAATCGCCCTCCGGGCGGGCGACCTGGACGCTGGCGCCGAAACCGTAGTCGTCCTCCCACCGAGCCTTCCCGCTGCGCTCGCGCTCCTGGGCTCCCAGGGACACTGCTCCCAGGACAAGGGCTACCAGGGTCAAGGTGCGCATACGGGGGGCGGTCATGCATCTCTCCTTCAAAGATTCAATGGCCGGGATACGGAGGCTGGAGGGATTGGGTTGAGTCCTGGATTTTCGAGGATCAGAATCGGTAGCTCACCACACCCTGGAGTTGATTGGCCTGGCCGTTGTCACTGCGGAACTGGCCGGTGCTGAAGCGCCCCTCGAAGGCCAGGTACCGGTTCATCCGAAGTCCTGCACCGGCGCTCAGGCAGAGGGCGCTGTGGCTCTGGCTGGGTCCGTGGTTGGGGGCCACATGCCACCACTGGTTGCCCAGCCCCATGAGGAGGTAGAAACCCGTGGGACGAAGGTCGGTGTAGTAGACATAGTCGGCACCCAAACCCCAGGCGCTCACATTGGATTTGTCGAACTGGCCGTTGCCCACGGGGTGCCATCCCCCCACAAACTGGCTGATCTCCAGACGGGGCCGCAGTTCGTGGCCATTGCCATAGTAGAGGCCCATGTGACCTCCCACGACGAACCCGAAGCGGTTGTCCAGGGCGCTCCCCAAATCTCCCGTGGGGATGACCAGGCCACCCTGGACCCCAAAGGTGGGGGTCTGGGCCCCGGCTTGCTGAGCGGTACCGAGCAGTCCAAGCAGGAGTCCTGCGGCCGTGGCCAAGGTTCGGGGGGTCATGGTGCCTCCAAAGAGCTGGTTCCAAGATAGCAAAACCGCCCGGGGGACCGGGCGGTTTAGGGGGTCGGGTGAATCGACTAGGCCGTGGGGGTTTCGACGCGGCGGCGCTCCTTGAGGCGGCCGGCCTTCCCCAGCTTCTCGCGCAGGAAGTAGAGCTTGGCGCGGCGGACCTTGCCACTGCGGAGCACTTCCAGCTTGTCCACGGTGGGGCTGTTCAAGGGGAAGATACGCTCCACGCCGATGCCATTGGACACCTTGCGGACGGTGAAGCTGGTGCGCATGCCGCCGCCCTTGATGCTGATGACGACGCCCTGGAAGAGCTGAATGCGCTCTTTTTCGCCTTCCTTGACCTTCACGTGCACCTTGACGGTGTCGCCGGGCTGGATGCGGGGCAGGTCCTTGCGAAGCAGGGAGGCTTCGAGCTTGTCGATGATATTGGTCATGGGATCTCCTGGGGGCCAGCGGTCCAGCGGATGGGACATGGCACGCGTAGCCCGCGCACAGCGGGCCTTCCAGTCTACCGAAATGGGCATGCATTCCAAGGACAAATCTCGGAAGGTCCCCCTGCGGAACTGGCACATGGAGAAGGTTCCAGACTGTACCCCCCGCCGGAGCCATCATCGCTAGGCTGGGGACATCCATTGGGAGACACGTCATGAAAGCCCTGCTCTTCGCGCTCGCCCTGGTCCCGCTGCTGGCGGCGGCGGACTTCCCCACGGAGCTGAAGAAGTTCGATGCCCTGCTGGCCAAGAATCCGGGGCGGGGAATTCTGGTCCACGTGGAGCGGTTGTCCGGGAACCGCCTGCGGGTGAACATCCAGGGTCGGTCCCTGTCCTTCACCCACATACAGGCCCATGGGGAGAGCGAGGAGCACGCCAAGCAGGTTTTCTCCTATGAGCAAGGGTTCGCGGTGGATGCCTTCAACACGGAAACGGTGGTGGACGCGCGGCACACGGTGCTGAGCCTGCGGCTGCGGGGCCTCAGCGGGGAATATGCCCTGCGGGTCGCCTGCCCCGCCCAGCCCGCCGGAACCGAGACGGCCCACTTCATCGTTCCCACCGCCAGCAACGCCCAGACTCCCGACAAGAAGGACCCTAAGAAATGAAGCCCTTCCAACCCTTGGGCTTGGGGCGGTCCCAGTCCTGGGGATGTTCCACCTGCCAGGCACACCACTGCTCGGGGCGGGACAAGGTGGACAGGGTGGTGGCGAGGTAGCGGCTCCACAGGTCGGGGCGCAGGCGCTTGGTGCGGGCCATGGCCTCCCGGAGCCGCCAGCGCGCAATGGCGCCGTGGTTGCCGGAACCCAGGACCTCGGGAATGGGGCGGCCCTCGAAGACCGCCTCATGACCCTGGGAGACACCCTGGGCCTGGGACAGCAGGACCGCCGTGGGCGGCTGGAGGTCCGTGGCCAGGCCCGGATACGGCGCTGTCTCTATGTCGCAGGCGCGGTAGCCGCCCTCGTGGAGGGCGCTCCCGTCGACCTCGATCGTGTCCGCGCCGCAGGACACCCCGACACCGACCTTGGCGACCGTCTCGAGGAAGGCCCCCAGGTGGTCGCAGGGGGCG
>CAZPUI010000380.1:0-5495 GCA_964589695.1 uncultured Solibacteraceae bacterium
CCGTGGATGGCTTCTTCTTCGAGGTCCACGACACCCCGGAACGCGCCTTGAGCGATGGTCCCAATGCCCTCCGTTTGGCGGAATTCGGGCCCCTTCTGGACCAGCTCCTGGGCCTATGGAGGCAGGGCAGGGATCATGTGCTGGGTGATGGCGCCAGTCGCTGATCATCCCCCGAGTCGCCACATCTCAGGTCGAGGAAGGCCAGGCGTGGCTTCCGAACGGCGCTCACTGTAGCGATCCTCCCGGTGGGACCACCGGTGGAGCACCAGGGCCCGGAGGGTGTCCTCGGTGGCCCCGGAACGGAGGTGGGCCAGGAGGTCCAGGCCCTCGGGGGCGAAGAGGCAGGTGAAAAGGTGGCCGTCCGCGGAGAGACGGGCACGGTCGCAACCTTGGCAGAAGGGTTGGGTGACGGAGGCGATGCAGCCCACGACGCCCTTCCCATCCCGGTAGCGCCAGTGCTGGGCCACGCAGTGGGGACCCGCCTCCAGAGGTTCCAGTCCCCAGGTCTCATGCAGACGGCGCACCACCTCTGCCGCCGGTACCACCCGGTCGAGTTTCCAGCCGTTGGTGTTGCCCACGTCCATGAATTCGATGAAGCGCAATTCCAGGCCCTGCTCCCGGGCAAAGGCGGCCAGGGGGAGGATATCGTCTTCGTTCACGCCCCGTTGGAGCACACAGTTCAGCTTGAGGTGGTGAAAGCCAGCGGACTGGGCGGCTTCGATGCCCTCGAGTACGCGCGAAACCGGAATGGGGGCATCGGCAAGCTCAGCGAACCGCTGGGGATCCAGACTGTCCAGACTGATGGTGAGGCGATCCAACCCGGCCTGCTTGAGGGGTAGGGCGAGGCTGGTGAGAAGACTGCCGTTGGTGGTCAGGGCGAGGGTGCCGAGACCCTCCACGCCCCGGAGGCGGGCCACCAGGTCAGGAAGACCCTTGCGCAGGGTGGGTTCTCCCCCCGTGAATCGCAGTTTGCGAACCCCCAAGGTCACGAAGATTCTGACCAGGCGCTCCATTTCCTCAAAGGTGAGGATGGCTTCCCGGGGCAGGAAGGCATGGTCCAGGGGATGGGTTTCCCTGGGCATGCAGTAGGGACATCGGAAATTGCAGCGATCCGTCACCGAGAGGCGGAGGGCATTCAAGGGTCGGTTCAGGAGATCTCTTCCATCCATGGTTCCACTCTAGCAACCTTGTGCGTTTCCTCCCGACCGCCCCTGGGGCACAATGGGAGGTTCGAAAAGGCTGAATCCATGGGTTTTCTTTCAAAGATTTTCTCCCGGGCCGACAAGGCCCCCCTTCCGACCCTCGAAGCGCTCTTTGCCGAACGGGAGGTACCCCTTGATTTACCGGGTCTCGAGGGCCTGGCCAAGGACTTTGAGCATATGAGCGAGGCGGATCGGATCCATTGGTCCGATGCCATCGCCAGCCTCCACAGGGGACACCGTGATCTGCCCATCCCCTGGGAGGACGCCCAGTACGAACTGCTGCCCCAGGTGGTGCCCACCTGGCAAGCCGAGCGGGAAGGTGCCTGGTACCGCCCGATCCTGGAAGGCCTGAGCGAAAGGGTGCTGGTGGCCGGCAAGGTCATGGAAGAAGCGTGGCTGGGGGTCTGGGGCGTGACGCCCAAGGATGTGATGGACCGGGCCATGGATCACCTGCGGGAGGTCAGCAAGGGTAAGCCCTTCCAGCGCACGCCCACAGGGGTCTACCAGGCCACCTTCGGGGATGGACTGGAGGCTTCCCGCATCCTCCTTCCCGAACTCTGGGAATCCCTCTTCCCCAACCAGAACACCTTCCTGGCCATTCCCACCCAGGGCACCCTCCTGGTGTCCCCCCAGGTGCTGCTGCCGAAGCTGGTGGAGGCCATCAATGCCGCAGCCGAGAAGGATGGCCAGCGCATTCTTACGGTGATCTGGCAGCGGGTGGGCAACTCCCTTCTCCCGGCCAACCTCCAGGATCCTCACCCCATCGCCCAGCCCCAGCGGGACCTCCGGCAGGGGGATCTGCTCTACGCCTATTCCATCCAGGACAAGGACCTGGATCCCGAGTTGGGCATCCCCTCCCAGGTGATGGTGCTCAAGACCCAGCAGGGGCGCTCCGTGAGCACGGCCCTGTGGGTGCAGGGTCGGCCCAACCTCCTCCCCGATACGGATGCCATCGGATTTGTGGGATCCAAGGGCGAGCCCCTGGGCATCTATCATCGTCAGACCCTGCCCCGGATCACCGAACTGAAAGGCACTGTGGTTGACATCTGGGGGCCTCGCCGAACCCGGTACGAGGGCTTCCCCACCCGGGAGCAGCTGGAGCGACTCGAAGTCTTCGCCAATCCCGAGCAGATGGCCCAGATCTTCGCCCCCTCCCAGGGCAAAAGGCCGGCAGCTGGGCCCCCCTCCCGTCCCGAACCTGCGGCCAGTGGTGTGGGGATGAGTGCCAGCCCTGTGCCTGCCCACCTGAGGGGACAACTCCTCGGGCCCCAGAGTGACGACTGAGGCTCCCGACCCCCGGTTCGCCCGCGCGGACCACGATCGGGGCTGGGCGCTCCTGGAGGTCCCTCCCCCCGAACCCTGGATCCTCGTGCCCTTGGGCAATCCAGGGGACGACTATGCTCCCACCCGGCACAACCTGGGACGGATCATGGTCCAGCGCTGGCTGGATCGCCAGGATATCAACCCCGGCCCCCTGCACAGCTTCCAGACCGGCAATCTCTACGCCCTGCGGGAGCCCTTCATGGCCCTGGTACCCGGGACCTACATGAACCTCTCCGGTCAGATCTGCGCCGAAGCCAGGGATGCAGGTTTCGATCCCTCCCGGTTCCTGGTGCTCCACGATGACAAGGACCTACCCCTGGGAATTGCCCGCCTCAAAGCAGGCGGAGGGGATGGAGGTCACAACGGCGTGGCCAGCGTCACCGCCAGCCTTGGCACCGCAGCCTACCCCCGCCTGCGTCTGGGCATCGGTCCCTTCGAAAGACCCCTTCACGACTTTGTCCTGCAGCCCTTCAACGACCCGGAATGGGATGTTCTGGATGCCATGGACACGCCCTTTGCCGACTTCCTGGCCCTCCTCGCCAGTGACCGAACCTTTGACCAGATCATGAGCCTCGTGAATGCCGAGACTTTCTGGCGACCCGGCGTTCCCACGGAGGCAAGCGAGGTGGTGGAGGCCCCGGAGATCCCGAATGGGCCTTGATGGGCTGGAGCTCCTTCTGGCGGTGGAGGAACGGTTCGGCGTTGAATTCAGCACCAAGGAAATGGAATCGATCCGCTCGGTTCAGGACCTGGTTGATGCGGTGAACAGGAGATTGGCGAAGGAAGGCGATGAGGCCTGTGGCGGTCTGCGGGTCTACCATCGCTTGAGAGCGGCCATTCACGAAGTCACAGGAGCGTCCAAACGAAACATCCGGCTGGAGCACCGCTTACAGGACTTGTTGCCCGGGGCGAATGGGAAGTGTGCTTTGGAAGAGGTTCTGGGCATCGCGGGGTTCACGGTCGAGATTCCCTACCGTCCTCCAGGCTGGCTCGGTGCCTTATGGATGGCGCTTGCCATTTCCTGCTGGATGGTCCTGCTCTCCTTCGCAGGGTTTGGGGTCGGCACGGGGTTGATATTTCTAATTTGGCTCACACTCCTGGTGATGGTGAGGGCCGCCAGCCGCAGGTGGTGGACTCGTCTTCCACATTGGACCTTGCGCCACCTTGTGCAGGAATGTTGGGGTCTGAAGGACGGCTCCAAAGTGCAGTCTTGGGAGCCCGGGGAAGTGCGGCTTGCTGTCCGGGGCATCATCTGTGAGCAGCTGGCCATTCAAGATGATTTTCCGGATACTGCCGAATTCGTGCAGGATTTCCATTTGGACTAGGCATCCGTGGCGCACCCGAGGGACACCCACCACCCCAAGGGCATCGCCCCCAACCGTGAACGTGCGTGGGCCAAGTTCCACTGGGAATCCCACGACCGCACGTTCACGGTCAGCGTTCACGGTCAGGAAAAGAGCACCTTCACCCGTTCGATATGGTCTCCCATATCCAGGTACAGCCTGCGGGCGCTCTGTCGGGTGAGGTTGAGGGCCTTCAGGCTCTGCCGCGTTTCCTGCAATCTTGCGACGTTGTTGGGATCCAGGATCAGGCGATGGAAACCTTCCACGAGACGCAGGATATGGGTGTGGGTGTGTTCCAGGCCCATGGGAAGCTCCGGGTCGTGGTGGTGCAGGCAGGCTTCGGCAAGGTAGTCCGGTAATCCCCACAGGGTGTGCAATTCGCTCCCCACCGGAATATGGACCCGCTCCAGCACTTCATCCACCACGGCTTCGGGGATGGGGGCCTCCACCTCCCCCTCGAGCACCATGGCCGCCAGGGAGCGCAGGGCCAGGGATTTACCGATGTCATGGAACATGCCTGCAAGGAAGGCATGGTCCGCCCTTCCCACCTGGTGTTCGAAGGCGAATCGACTGGCACCGAAGGCCACGGCCATGGTGTCCAGGAAGAGTTGGGTCCAGCGGGAGCCGAACACCTCGAATTCCGCTTTGAGCCCCAAGTCGAACAGGGTTCGCCCAGCCACACCCGCAGCGATGTCTCCGACCTCGCGGAACCCGATCTGCAGCACGGCACGGCGCAGGTCCTGGACTTCCATGCCGCGGTTGTACATGGCGGAGTTTGCGGCCCGGAGCACATGCATGCCGATGGCAGGATCGGGGCTGATGGTGCGGATGAGGTGGTTCATGTCCAGGTCCGGCTCGTGGACCAAGGTCATGATCTGCATGGCCAAGGCAGGGAAGGAGGCGGGATCTGGATGGTGTTTCTGGAAATGGCCGAGCACCTTGGGGGCCAGAAGCTCCGCGTGGTCCTCCGTGATCCTTGGGATCCCGGGAGCGGTGGCCAGGGTATGGGATGAAACCAACTCCCAGACAGGGTCAAAGACATCGGAAGTCAACGAGGCGGGGACCGGGATCGAGGGGAGGTGGGAAGCCTGGCTCGGGACAGGAGCCGAAGCCATTCGGAAGAGTCTTCGGAAGAACTCCAGCATGGGACCTCCTCGGGGGGCCTCAGGGGATGGAACCCGGACCCCGGAGGAGGTCATGGGCGTCCTTGAAGCGGAGGGTTCGCACCTAGACCTTCCAGCCCCCGACCAGGCGGGTGAGGGACCCTGCAAGTTCCGTAAGGGTGGAGACCGTGGCTTCCGATTCCCGGGCCAGGGTGGAGAGCTCCACGGCGACGGTGGCGTTCCGCTCCGTGGCTTGGGTGGTTCCATTCAGATGGCTGTTCACGCTTTCCAGGCTGCGCCGGATGCGCTCCATCTGGGAGCTGATGGCTTCAGAGGCACTGCTGAGGGCCTGACTCTGGCGCAGAATCTCGGTGAATCGGACCCTCGCGTCGTCCGCAGCATCCCTCCCACCCTGGATTCCCTCCTCGGCGGAGCGGGTGGTGGAAGCAATTTCCTTGGCTGCGGCGCTGGACCTTTCCGCCAGCTTCCTGATCTCTTCGGCCACCACCGCGAAGCCCTTGCCC
>CAZPUI010000381.1:0-1035 GCA_964589695.1 uncultured Solibacteraceae bacterium
GAGGCCATCGATGAAGCCGCGGACGGCGAGGACGAGGACGAGAAGGTCGGCCTGCCCGCCCTCAAGCTGGGTGATCCCCTGAAGCTGGCGGAACTGGACACGGCCCAACAAGCCACCAAACCCCCCGCACGGTTCAACGAGGCCACCCTGGTGAAGGAACTGGAGGAGGATGGCATCGGCCGCCCCTCCACCTACGCCGCCATCATCAGCACCATCCAGGATCGGGACTACGTGAAGAAGGTGGAGGGGCGCTTCAAGCCCACCGAACTGGGCATGGTGGTCACGGATGTCCTGGTCCAGGGCTTCCGGGAACTCATGGAACCAAGCTACACCAGTGGCATGGAGACCCAGCTGGACCGCATCGAGGAAGGGGAGCTCACCTACCTCAGGATGCTCAAGGCCTTCTACGGCCCCTTCGAAGCACAGCTGAAGAAGGCCGGCGCCTCCATGGACAACCTCAAGGCCGGGGTTCCCTCGGACCGCACCTGCGCCAAATGCGGTGCCGGCATGCTCAAGCGCATGGGCAAGAACGGGCTCTTCCTGGGCTGCAGCAAGTACCCCAGCTGTGAGCACACCGAGGAACTGGAGCCCGTGGAGGAACCCGAGGATGCGCCTGAGTGCCCCCTGTGCGGCACCAGCCCCATGACCCTCCGCAAGGGCCAGTGGGGTCCCTTCTGGGCCTGCCCCAACTATCCCGACTGCAAGGGCATCGTGAAGGCCGACCCCAAGGGCATCCCCGTGCCCCCCGACGAGCCCACGGACGAAAGCTGCCCGGCCTGCGGCAAGCCCTTCGTCAAGCGCCACGGCCGCTTCGGGGCCTTCGTGTGCTGTGTGGACTACCCCAAGTGCAAGACGGTCAAGAAGACGATCGAGCTCATCAGCATGCCTTGCCCCAAGTGCGGTGGTGATGTGGCGGTGCGCAAGAGCCGCTTCGGCAAGGTCTTCTACGGCTGCACCCGGTACCCCAAGTGCGAATTCATCGCATGGGACCAGCCGGTGCCTAAAACCTGCCCCCCGTGCAAACACCCGCCCATT
>CAZPUI010000381.1:1045-5495 GCA_964589695.1 uncultured Solibacteraceae bacterium
CGAAAAGACCCGCAAGCCCCGGGGCAAGGACCCCATGCAGGTCCTGGTGTGCCCCGCCTGCAAGCACGAAGAACCGCTGGGGTAGTAGCTCCCGGATCACCCAGCTCGCACTGGGAAACTCAGGTCACAACCACCCCAGGAAACTCAGACCCCGCCCCACAATCAGGGTCGGGGTTTGTCCGATGGCCTCCTCGACGCTCAGCGCGGCATCCACCAAGCGCACACCCGAACCCAGTTCCGCCGCGCTGAGTCCTAGGTCGCGAACGCCTGGTTGGCCAGGAACACATCCATGCCCTTCAGCAGGCTGTCCCGGTTGGAAATGGCTTCCTCCACCACGTCGCGGTTGGAGACGACACCCACCACCATCTTCCCGTCCATCACCGGGACGTGGCGGATCTGCTTCTCCGACATGAGGGCCATGCATTCGTCCACGGAGGTGCTGAGCTTGACCCCATAGACGTTGGCGGTCATGACCTGACACACCTGCTTGCCGATGGGCAGCTGGCCATTGGTGTCCACCAACCGGACGATATCCCTTTCCGTGAGGATGCCCTGAAGCCGTTCGCCATCCATCACCAGGAGGGCGCCCACCTTCTTTTCCTGGAGGCGCTGAATGGCCTTCAGAACGAGATCACCGGGCTCCACGAACCAGAAGTGATAGCCCTTGCGATCCAGGATGGTTTTCATCGTTGCCATGGCTGGCCTCCTTGTCGAGGGACGAACGCAGGTCCAGGGTGTTACGTTCGTCGGGGTGATGGGACTGAACATGCAGGCAGTTCACCGATTGTGCAACTTCGATGCCGCTCGCCTCCTCCTGGGTGCACAGGAATTGCTCGGACCTTCGGGCCGTGGCACGGGAGCCCAGGGGGTGCTGGCGACCCTCAAGGCCCTGGGGTTTGTCCAACTGGATTCCATCCAGGTGGTGGCGCGGGCCCATGATCTTGTGCTCCATGCACGGCTTGACGGCTACAAGCCCTCCCACCTTGAAACCCTGCGCGCCCGGGGCCAGGTCTTCGAGGCCTGGACCCACGACGCCTCCCTTCTTCCGGCGGAATGCTACCCCCTGTGGAAGCGGCGGTTCCGGAGGGATGGCCCCCGGATCCAGGCCCACCCCTGGTGGCGCAACCTCCTGGGGGAACGCAGCGACGAGGTCTGCCGCCAGGTGCTGGACCGCATCCGGGACGAAGGCCCCCTGGGCAGTGCGGATTTCGAGCATCCCGAAAAACGGGGTGCCTGGTGGGACTGGAAGCCCCAGAAGGCGGCCCTGGACTACCTTTGGCGCACGGGGGCCTTGGCGGTGACCTGCCGGGAGCACTTCCACAAGCGCTACGACCTGCCGGAGCGGGTCCTGACGGACGTCCATGCCCTTGGGGAGCTGGAGCCCGAGGAACACCTCGATTGGTTCTGCACCAGCGCCGCCCAGCGCCTGGGGGTCTTCACCCCCAAGGAACTGGCGGCCTTCTGGGGGGAGCTGGAGGTGACGGAGGCCCGGGCCTGGTGCCAGGTGGCCCTCCGCACCGGCCGCATCGTGGCGGTGGAGGTGGAACCCTGCCTGCCGGGCCCCCCCCAGCCGGCCTTTGCCCTTGCGGATTGGGAGAACCGGCTGGCCAGCCTGCCCGCCGCCCCGCGGCGCATGCGCCTTCTGGCCCCCTTCGACCCCATCCTCCGGGACCGCGCCAGGGCCCTCCATCGTTTCGGCTTCGACTACCGCTTCGAGGCCTTCACACCGGAACCCCAGCGCCAGTTCGGCTACTACGTATTGCCCCTCCTGGATGGCGACCGCCTGGTGGGTCGTTTGGATCCCAAGTTCCACCGCTCCAGGTCGATTCTCGAGATCAAGGGACTCTGGTGGGAACCTGGAACCGTGCTGGACAATCGTAGGATTCAACGACTCCGCTCCGCGGTGGAGCGCTTGGCCCGCTTCCTGGGTGCCAGGGACATCCAGGCTCCACCGCCCCTCTGAGATCGCCCACCCACCCCATCCAGCCCTCCCCGGATCCCATGCAATCCCTCCTGCGCCTCCTCCTCTGCCTTGCCGTCCTGGTGCTGCCCCTTCGGGGGCAATCCCTGGCCATCACCCTGGACGATGGTCCCGCCCTGGACCCCACACCGCACCTGTCCGCCGCGGCGCGCAACGAGGCCCTCCTCAAGGCCTTCAAGGCGAAGGGCGTCCAGGTGGGCCTCTTCGTCAATGGCATCCATGGGGGCGACACCCCGGAAGGCCGCCGCTGGCTGGAAACCTGGGGGCGCCAGGGCCATCTCCTGGGGAACCACACGTACCGCCATACCAACCTCGACCGGGTGGGGCAGGCAGCGTACCGGGAGGATTTCCGGAAGGGCGATGCCTTCGTCCGCACCCTGCCAGGCTTTGCGCCCTTCTTCCGGTTCACCTACCTGAAGGAGGGCGCGGACCCTGCCCGTCGGGATGGCATGCGCCAGGAACTGGCCAAGGCAGGCTACCGAAACGCCCACGTCACCATCTCCACCTTCGATTGGCTGGTGGATGAGCGACTGCGCGCGGCCTTGAAGGACAAGCCCAACCTGGACCTCGCCCCCTACCGTACCTTCTACCTCCAGCACCTCCACAAACTGGCCCGCCACTACCAGGAGCTTGGGCTCCTGGTGACGGGCAGGGAGATTCCCCACGTGCTGCTGCTCCACCACAACCTGCTCAACGCCCTGCTGATGGAGGATGTCCTGGAGACCTTCCAGAAGAATGGCTGGAAACTCCTCAGCCCCCGGGAGGCCTACCAGGACCCCATCTATGCCCGGGAGCCCCGGACCTTGGCCACGGGCGAGAGTTTCCTTTGGCAACTGGCCATGGAGGGGCACCGGGAGGGCCCGGTCCTCACCCGCCTGGAGCAGTTCTACGAGGCCGAAAAGGCCCTCATGCAGGAGCTCGGGTTATGAGAATAGGCGCTGCGCTGCTAACCCTGGGACTCTTGCTGGGGGCCCAGGATCCCCTGGATGCCCCCCGCAAGGCCCTGCGGGAGGGCCGGCTGGAGGAGGCCCGCCGGGGCTTCGACACCCGCCTCGCCACGGTGCCCCAGGACACGGATGCCCTGGTGGGGGCCGGTTTCACGGCCCTGCGCCAGGACCGGGCCCTGGACGCCCAGGAGCTCTTCCAGAAGGTCCTGCGCCTGGCCCCCGCCTACGCCGATGCCCACTACGGCCTGGCCCTGGTGTGGGAGCGACTGGGCAAGCTCGAATCGGCCAAGGACTGCATCCTCAAGGCCGTGGAGCTGGACCCCACCCGGGAGGATTTCCAGGTGCTCCGAACCCGGGTCGTACCCCGCATTCCGCCCCCGGTGCCTGCGGTGGTGCGCCCCGCCCAGCTCCGCCTGGACTTCCGGGTGAGCCGTGACAAGGGCTTTGAAGTGCGACAGGGCCCAGGCTGGAAATCCCTCTTTCTGAAGGGCGTCAACCTCGGGGCCGCCCTGCCGGGCAAGTACCCCAGCGAATTCCCCACCCGGGAGGTCTATGCCTCCTGGATCAAGGACATGGCCGAGGTGGGCTTCAACCTTGTGCGCGTCTACACCATCCACCCACCCCATTTCTACGAAGTGCTGAGGGAGCACAACCTGAAGGCCCCCCAGCCCATCTACCTGATCCACGGTGTCTGGACGGAACCTCCCCCCGAGGACGAGTTCACGGCCGCCCCCTGGTTCGGGGCATGGAAGGAGGAGATGCTGCGGGTGGTGGACCTGCTCCATGGTCGGGCCAACCTGCCTGCCCGCCCCGGCCATGCCTCCGGGGAATACCGGGCCGATGTGAGCGCCTGGACCCTGGCCTACATCCTGGGTCGCGAATGGGAACCCGACAACGTGGTGGCCTTCAATGACCGTCATCCCGGAGAGCGGGACTTCAAGGGGCGCTTTGTCTTGACCAAGAAGGCCCATGCCACCGAGCACTTCATGAGCGAGGCCATGGAATATCTCCTGGCCTACGAGCACGACACCTACCACACCCAGCGCCCCATGGCCTACACGAACTGGCCCACCCTGGACCCCATGTTCCACCCCACGGAAGCCACCAAGGCCGAGGAACTGGAACTGCGCAAGCGCTTGGGGCTCCCCTATGACAAAGGCCAGAAAGTCAACGAATACGACAATGACGCCCTGGGCCTGGACATGGAGAAGGTGGAGGACGGTCCCGAGTCCAAGGCCGGGTTCTTCGCCAGCTACCACGCCTACCCCTACTACCCGGATTTCATGAACCTCGAACCGGCCTACGCCGCCGGGCGGGACGCCCAGGGCCCCAACAACTACCTGGCCTACCTCCAGCACCTGGTGCGCCACCACCGTCGCCATGCGGTGGTCATCAGCGAATTCGGGGTGCCCAGCTCCCGGCTGGTGGCCCACTGGCAGGCCCAGGGCATGACCCACGGTGGCCAGAATGAACAGGAGCAGGGGGAGCACGATGCCCGCCTGTTCCGAAACATCCATGAGAG
>CAZPUI010000382.1:0-5486 GCA_964589695.1 uncultured Solibacteraceae bacterium
TGAAGTGGGTGCGGGCGAAGGTGGACTTCCCAGATCCGCTGGGACCCACCAGCAGGACAAGGGACAGCTCGGGAATGGTGATGGTCTTCATGGAGTCGGCTTTCCGGACGCGTAGGACTTGAACTCAGCAACGAGCAAAGATGGCCATCTGTGTGGGAGGCCCCACTGCTGGGTCATCTGGACCGATCGGGCGGAACTGGACGTCATAGCCGTTCCTATCTGAGACACCTTGTGCCCATTGCTGGAACTCCTGACGCGTCCACTCGAACCGGTGGTCGTCGTGCCGCAGCTTCCCGGCAGGCAGGCTCGGGAAGCGAACGTTGTATTCAACGTTCGGCGTGGTCAGCACTACCGTCTGGGGTTTGGCACACCCGAAAAGGGCCTGCTCGAAGGCTTCCAGCCTGTCGGCCTCCATGTGCTCGATGACTTCGACCACAGCAGCAGCATCGGCCCCCTTCACCCGGCCGTCCCGGTAAGTCAGAGCGCCCTGGGCGACCTGAACCTTGCCCCGCCATTTGTGGGGGAGATCCTCCAGGTGTAGGCGCTTGTGGGCAATCTCCAGGACACGGCAGCTCACGTCGATCCCCAGCAGATCCTCGAAGGACCCCGCCTTCATCAGAGCCTGCAGCAGCCGTCCTTCGCCGCATCCAAGGTCCACCACCCGCTTGGCACCGCTCTGAACGATGGCCTCCGCCACGACCTGCATCCTCTGCTCGTTCAGGCTCAGACTCGCTTCAAGCTTGGCCTCGGCCTCTTCTCGAACCACCTGGGTGGTTTCGGGATCGTCTCCCTCCTCGACACAGAGACGCTCCAGCGCATCGCGGGTCAGGCGGCGTTGCCGATTGAGATACCGATGGGTGTTCGGCCCCTTCTCGGGGTGCTGGGCCAGCCAGCCTTCTCCGTGGCGGGGCAACTTCTCGATCTCGTCCTGCCCTACCCAGTAGTGCTTGTCGTCGTCCAGCACGGGGACCAGCACGTAGAGATGCGCCAGGAGATCCTTCAAGGGAATGAAATGCTCCAGCGTGATGGAGAAGTAGGGGCTCTCACCCCATTCCGGGAAGCGTTCGTCCAAGGGAAGCCGAAGCGCCTGGATCTTGTATCCCAGAGGCTCGAACAAGGCCCGGAGGAACCGTTCTCCCCCACGGCAGGGGACCGTTGGCAGGCTGACCTCAAGATGGATGGGCTGATCCACGAGTTCAGGGCGGTCCTTGCACAGGCCAGAAAGGGCACTGCGGAACACGTGGTTCAACGCCACGCTCAGGAAGCTGGAAGCGGCATAGGGCCGGTCGTTCACATACTGGTCGAGGAGTCCGTCATTGCCCCCAGGCCCCTTCCGATCCCGCACCAGGGCCACCGGGTCCACATCCACTTGGAGCACGATGGTGCATCGCTCGGCCGTGGCTTCCGGGTAGTAGACGAGTGCGCGACCAAAGCTGAGGTCGAAGGATTGGACACGGGATGGGTTCTTGTGGAGGAGGAAACCAAGATCCGTAGCTGGGGTGTGGGTGGTCGTGATCGTGAGCAGCATGGGGGTAGAGCCTTGCCAGGAATCGCCTACATCAGGTAAGCGAAAGATTTTTCAGACTACACGGCCCCGTTCGTTTTCCAACTCCAACCCATTTCAATCCTGAAAAGATAGTCGGGGCCATATCAGCAAGGCACACAGGCCCGGTGGCTTGAGGGGGGTGCATCCGTGGACGCGCGCAGGGTACTGGAGTTGTCGGAGTCCGCCATGCGATCCATGGTGGAGGCGGTGCTGGAAAGGATCCTTCAGCACCATGGCTCCTTGGAGGACCAGCCCACCCATGACCTTGCGGGGGCCGAGGACGTGGCCCAGTCCCTGGTGGAGGACCTGCCCACGGTGGATGAACCCCTGGAGCACCTGCTGGACCTGCTCTTCCACCGAGCCATTCCCAAGTCCTTCAATGCCGCCCACCCGGGCTACCTGGCCTACATCCCCGGCGGGGGGCTCTTCCATGCGGCGCTGGCGGACCTGCTCTCGGACTCGGTGAACCGCTACGTGGGCATCCGCGCCGCGGCACCGGCCCTGGTGCAGCTCGAGGCCAATGTCCTCCGCTGGTTCTGCACCATGGTGGGGTACGGACCAGGGTCGGGTGGCATCCTCACTTCGGGGGGATCCCTGGCCAACCTCACCGCGCTCATCGCGGCCCGGGTCCACTGCCTGCCCGAGGACTTCCTGAAGGGAACGCTGTACACCTCCGGCCAGACCCACCACTCCGTGGCCAAGGCCGCGGCGCTGGCGGGCTTTCCCGCCCGGAACCTGCGCACGTTGGAGGTGGACCATCGCCAGCGCCTGCGTCTGGATCGGGTCCGGGAACAGGTCCAGCGGGACCGTGAGGCGGGACTCCAGCCTTTCCTCCTGGCGGTGAACGCGGGCACCACCAACACCGGCGCCGTGGACGATCTGGCGGACGCCGCGGACCTCGCCGCCGAGGAGGGTCTCTGGCTGCACGTGGATGGCGCCTATGGCGGCTTCTTCATGCTGACGGAGCGCGGCCGCCGCGCCTTGCAGGGACTGAACCGGGCCGATTCCATCACCCTGGATCCCCACAAGGGCCTGGGCCTGCCCTATGGCACCGGCTGTCTCCTGGTGAAGGAGCAGGCCCTCCTCCAGCGCGCCCACCGCACCCAGGCCGAGTATCTGCCGGACACCGACGGTTCCCGGGTGGACTTCTCCGAGCTCTCCCCGGAACTTACCCGCCCCTTCCGGGGCCTCCGGGTGTGGCTCCCCCTGAAGCTCCATGGCGTGGGCGCCTTCCAACAGCACCTGGACGAGAAGCTGGACCTGACCCAGGTGGCCCTGGAAGGCCTGCGGACCATGCCGGGCGTGGAGATCACCGCGGAACCCCAGCTCAGCGTTCTGGCATTCCGCCTGGTGAAGCCAGGGCTGGACCTCGAGGCCCTCAACGCCCTCAACCGCACCTTCCTGGACCGGATCAACGCCGACCAGCACATCTACCTCAGTCCCACCCTCCTGAAGGGCGCCTTCGTCCTGCGCATCGCCCTGCTGTCCTTCCGGACCCACCGGCACCACCTGGAGGCGGGGCTGGAGGATATCCGCCGGGCTGCGAAGGCGCTGATGGACGAGGCTCCTCAGGGGCATTCAGGGGCTTGACCTATGATTTCGTGCCTCGGCGCACATCATCGAGGTTCAATGCCCTGGCAACCTTGGTCTTTTCAGAAATTGAAACACGGAGACCACCATGAGCACAGAGGAAGCACGGGGACATCAAGTCGGGTGTACGTGACGGTCTGACCCAGCAGCACAGGGTGCAAGGCTTGCCATGGTCATCCCGTCCGAGGCACCCCGGCCTGCCCGCGCGCGTTCCAGCATGGGCGGTGCACTGGAGAACATAGGGGTGCTCCCCGGCTCTGCCCCTGATGGAACCAGGCCAGGAAGCCGGGTTCCGCGAATGACAGAATTCTTTTCTCCGTGCCCATCTCCGTGTCCCCAGTGTTCTCCGTGTTTTGCCTGCTCTGTGGTTGCGGCCGGGGGCCGCGCTGGGTTTAACGTGCCCTTTGGTTGCAGCCGGAAGCGGGGCTGGGGGCGGCTATCCTTCCTGGACCGGCGAAAGAATCGGTGAACGATCTCTCGCAGTCGGTGGACCCGGTAACCCAGCATTCCAAGGGCTCGTAAAGTTTGGGTTCCTCTCCGTGGAATCCATTCCTCCCTGCGTCCGTCCTGAGGTGGCCATGACCCACACCCTTGCCCTTCCCGCCGAACCCGTGGCCTCCGATGCGCGCATGCACCACGTGGACACCCTGCGGGGCATTGCCCTGCTGGGGGTGCTCATCATGAACCTGCACGAGTGGTTCCGGGCCCCCATGCAGCTCTACCGGATCACGGACCACCCTTGGCCGGGGACTCTGAACCTGATCACGGATGTCTTCCTCCAGGCCTTCGTGCACGGCAAGGCCCTGACCACCTTCGCCATGCTCTTTGCCGTGGGCATCTGCATCCAGGCGGACCGTGCTCGTGCCACCAGCGGTTCCTATGTGCCCTTCGGCCTGCGCCGCATGGGGGCCCTCCTGCTCTTCGGCGTGGCACACATCCTCCTGGTGTGGAACGGCGACATCCTGCACAACTACGCCTTGGTGGGTCTGCTCTGCATCCCCTTCCTTCATCGCAAGCCCAAGACCGTCATGATCTGGCTCATCTCCTGGTTTGGCCTCATCACCCTGGCCATGCTGGTCTTTTCCATCGTGAAGGCCTTCGGCCCCTCGCTCTTCACCGGCCGCAGCGCCGCGGGTCTGGCCAGGAACCAGGCCTTGGTGGAAGAGATGCTGAAGATTCGCGGCCAGGGGACCTGGACCCAGGAGTTCTTTTTCCGCCTGAAGGAATACACCCAGCTCTGGGGATTCGGGGGCGAGCTCGGAAGCACCCTCGATATCTTCGGTAAATTTCTGGTGGGCCTGGCCATCTGGCGTTCGGGGGTGCTGAGCGACCCCATGGCACACCGGGCCAAGATCCGCCGCTTCTTCCTGCTCATGGCACCCATCGCCCTGGTGATGGCCGCCTTCTCTGCCCTGCCCCGCCTCATTCCGAATCCCACCCCCGAGCTTTGGCGCGTGGCGCGTTTCCTTCTCTTCCCCTTGGGCCTCTCCCAAGTCCTAGGGCACATCACCATGGCCCTGGCCTATTGTTCGGGCGTCCTGCTGCTGCTCCTGAACCCCGCGGTGGCCCGTGCACTGTCCGGCTTCACCGCTGCGGGACGCATGGCCCTCACCAACTACCTCACCCAAAGCGTGGTCATGACCTTCGTCTTCTTCGGCTGGGGCCTGGGCCTCTACAACAAGCTCGGTCCCTTCGCCGGGGTCGCCCTCTCCTGCGCCTTCTTCACCCTGCAGGTGCTCTTCAGCCGCTGGTGGCTGGCGCACCATGCCTACGGCCCCATGGAGTGGGTGTGGCGAGCGATCACCTATGGACGGAGTCCGAAAGGCCGCGGCGCAGCGCTGCCGGCCCTGGTGCCCGCGGGACGCCAGGCTTCCGCGCCTGCCCGGGTCTGAACCTGTCCTTTCCCCAGGTCTTCCCCTGGCGCACCATCGAGGGTGTGCTTCGCTGGAAGGCCCCTTGGACCCCACCTCCCACCCCCACCTGAAAGAACTCCGTGAAAGGATGGTCGCCTTCGCGGCATCCCGTCATGGCAGGGACTGTGCGGAGGACCTGGTCCAGGAGGCGCTGGTGGTGCTGCAGGTGAAATACCCCCACGTGGTGGAGCTCCAGGACCTGGTGCCCCTGGCCCTTCAGATCCTGCGATTCAAGCTGGCGGCCCACGGGCGCAAGGTGGTGCGGCACTTTGAAGCCACCCGGGTGGACCCCGAGGAGGCGGGCCTCGCCGGGGACTTCCCCGATCCCCAGGTGGTGCTGGAGCGCAAGGAGCTCCCGGCCCGGCGCCACAGAGGCCTGCAGCAGCCGGGGGAACGGTTCCGGGGGCCTTTCAGGCCCAAGCCCCAGGGCCACAGCG
>CAZPUI010000383.1:0-5479 GCA_964589695.1 uncultured Solibacteraceae bacterium
AGGCGCCCACGGGATCCACATCGGGATCGAGGCTGTGGACGGCCACCTTGGCGCGGTCGCCGGCTTCGCGCACGCAGTTGCGGATGACCACGGTGCCGTCGTGAATTTCGGGCACTTCGTTCTCGAAGAGCTTGATGAGCAGCCGCGGATCGGTCCGGCTCACCTGGACCTGGGGGTCCTTGGCGCTGCGATCCACGCTGACGATAACGACCTTGATGCGTTGGCCCTTGTCGAAGCGGTCCCCGCGCAGCGCCTCGCTGCGGCGCAGCATGGCCTCCACCCGGTCAATCTCGAGGATGATGGCGCTCTTCTCGAACCGCTTGACCTCGGCCACCAGCACCTCGCCGATGCGATCCGCGAACTCGGTGAAGATGCGTTCGCGCTCAGCTTCCCGGACCTTCTGGACCAGGACCTGCTTGGCGGCCTGGGCGGCGATGCGCCCCAACTGGCTGGTGTCCTGGGGCAGCCAGAGGGTGTCGCCCTCGGCGGCATCGGGATTGAGGCCCTGGGCCTCCTCCAGGCTGATCTCGAAATCCTCCTCTTCCACATCCCGCACCACCATCTTGAGGGCGTAGACATGGAATTCGCCGGTCTCGCGATCCATCTGGGCCTGGAAGTTTCCATAGAAATCCAGCCCCTGGAAATACTTCTCTGCGGCCTTCACCAGGGCTTCCTCCACCGCCCTGAACACGTCCTCTTCTGGAATTCCTTTTTCTGCCGCGATCATCTTGACGCTGTCGAAGAAGGTACTGCTTACGAGGGCCATCTATGCCTCCCTGCCGGTGCTTGTCTCTGCACCCGCTTGCTCGTCCGCGGCCGGAGCCGCGTGTTTTGGTTTAGAAGCCTGGGGCGCTTTGCCCGGCCGGCTCGGCCTGCCCTTCCCGCCCCCCTGCGTCGAGGCAGGGTCCGCGGCACGGGGCGTCAGTTTAGGGGGCGGTGCCCCGTCTTCATCGAAGGGCGCAAGGCGCGCCTTCTGGATCGCGTCGTAGGGAATGCGTTTGAGCTGTCCGTCTTCCTCCAGGGTCACGGCCCCTTCGTCGGAGGCGTGGATCCAGCCCTTGAACCGTTTCTGACCATTCAGCGGAACCCCGACCTGGATGCGGCACAGGCGGCCTGCGAACCGCTGGTAGTGCGCCGGACGGGTCAGGGGCCGCTCCAAGCCTGGGCTGGAGATCTCGAGCCCCACATCCTCCCGCAGGGAGGGGAATTCCACATCCATCCACGCCACCAGCCCATCGTTGGCCGCCACACAATCGTCGAGGGTGATGCCCCCACGGGCCTGTTCCAGGTGGTCGATGTAGAGGCGCAGAACTTCGTCGCGCCCCTCCCGAGCGGCCTCGAGATGCACCAGCTCGAAACCCAGCAGGGCCAGTTGGCGTTCGAGGGGGGGTTGGAGTTTTTTCAGGTCCATGAGGAAGACGTCCAGGGGGTCAGGATGGGAGAGGCCGAACCCATGAGCCGGTCCCTAACGTCGCACCACGAACCATCCGTGACACAGGGAGGGTGCCCGAAAGCGGGCGGGCCAACGCTGAATTCAACAGAACAGTCTATCGCCCGACTGGTGCCCATTCAACTCACCATCCCTGGGCCCACCCCACCTGACAGATGGCCCTCGAACCGGCACCATGGAATGAGGAGGAACCACGATGACCCAGATCCTGGACGGAAAGCAGCACGCCGACACCATGCTTCTCGAGACCTCGACCCAGGTGGCGGCGCGCATGGCACGGGGGCTCCGCCCGCCCTGCCTCGCCGTCATCCTGGTGGGCGACGATCCCGCCAGCCACGTCTATGTCAAAGGCAAGGTGGCCGCCTGTGCCCGCACGGGGATCCGTTCCCGGGAGGAGCGTCTGCCGGGCAACTGTTCCCAGGAAGCCCTGGAGGCCGTGGTGGACCGTCTGAATGCCGATCCAGAGGTGGATGGGATCCTTCTCCAATTGCCCCTTCCGCGCCACCTCGAAACCACCCCCATCCTGGCCCGGGTCCTGCCCACCAAGGATGTGGATGGCTTCCATCCCCTGAACCAGGGCCTCCTCTTCCAGGGTTCACAGGGTTTGCGGCCCTGCACGCCCTCGGCGGTGATGCACATGCTCCGGGCCTACGGGGTTCCCATGAAGGGCCAGCGCGCCGTGGTACTCGGCCGCAGCGAGATCGTCGGGAAACCCATGGCCCTCATGCTCCTGGAAGAACACGCAACCGTGACCATCGCCCACAGTCGGACGGTGGATTTGCCGGCCCTCTGCCGTGAGGCCGACCTCCTGGTTGCCGCCGTGGGGCGCCCTGGGCTGGTGGAGGGGAGCTGGATCAAGCCCGGGGCCGTGGTGGTGGATGTGGGCATCAACGCGGTCACGGACGAATCCCTGGCCCAGCGGATCCTGGCCAAGGAGCCCAAGAAACTGGAGACCCTGCGGATCAAGGGGTCGGTCCTCTGTGGCGATGTGCGGTTCGGCGAAGCCATGGACGTGGCCGGGGCCCTCACCCCCGTACCTGGTGGGGTGGGCCCCCTCACCATCGCGGGACTCATGGCCAACACCCTCTGGGCCTGCGATAGGCGAAGCTAACAGGTGCCATTGCTTCTGGGTGCCCTGGCGACCTTGCGGAAGGACAAGGCCAAGCCAGGGTGATCCCTAACTGCCCCTAACCTTTCTTGGGTCCCCGTTTGAAGCCTGGCTTGGTCCCCCGCGGGGCCGCTCCGCCTTCCTTCCGGGGACGGGCCGGTCGTGCATCCCCATCCTGGGCGCGATTGAAGGCAGGACGCTTGGGCCCTCCCGCGGCAGCAGGCCGAGCCTTGGCCTCCCCGACCCTGGGCGAGGGCTTCCGGGGAGCATCCCCCTCCGTGCGTTTAAACGCAGGCCGCCGCGGACGGTCTCCGTCCTCCGGTCGGGCCGGGCGGGCAGCCTCCCTGCGGGCCGGGCTTCCCGTGGGCCGATCGCCCTCGGCGAACTTGCGAGCGCCCCTGGGGCCCTTCGGCGCACCTTCCTCGCCCTCCCGCTTGAACGGCCGGGGTCCCTTGGGTCGATCCCCCTCGCTGGACCTTCGCACACCCCTGGGCCCCTTGGGCGCACCTTCCTCGCCCTCTCCCTTGAAGGGCCGGGGTCGACTGGGTCGATCCCCCTCGCCGGGCTTGCGCACGCCCCGAGGACCCTTGGGGGCCCCTTCTTCGCCTTCCTTTCGAAAGGGTCGGGGTCCCTTGGGCCGATCGCCCTCGGTCCGGGGGCGGCCGGGTCGGTCCGCAGGTTTCGTGCGGGGGCGTCCGGATTCCGGGGCCTCGGACCTGCGGGTTCCCGGCCGCCGGTCGGGGGCTTCCATCTTTTCCTGGGGTTTCCCTTCGAACCTCCGGGCCCTCAGCACATCCGCATTCCGCGCCAACTTGTTGGCCTTGGGCTGGTAGGTCTCCTCATCACCCTTGATCCCAGCCTCGGCACGGGCCACCCGCTGCCGGGCCCGAAGGCTGCGCAGGGCGGTTTCCATGTCCTCGGGCAGGGGGGCCTGAACGGTCACAGGCTCCCCGGTGACGGGGTGCTTGAACCCCAGCAGTTCGGCATGGAGGGCCTGGCGGTCCAGCAGGGGACTCTCCTTGCCGTAGACCTGGTCACCCAGCAGGGGAAAACCCCGTTCGGCAAACTGCACCCGGATCTGGTTACGACGGCCCGTCTCCAGCTTCACCTCGATGAGGGTATGACCGGGAAGCCGCTCCAGCACCCGATAGTGGGTCACGGCGCGCTTGGCGAAGCGGTTCTCCTTGTCCTTGCCCGAAGCCACCTTCATGATGCGGCTGCGCTGGCCCTCCAGAAGCTTGTCCGTGAGGACCCCGGCATTCTCGGGGAGTTCCCCTTCGAGGATGGCCTTGTAGATGCGGCTGAGGTGGTGCTCCTTGAAGATATCCGTGAGCCCGTGCAGGGCCTCGGAGGTCTTGGCGAAGACCAGGACTCCGCTGGAGTAACGGTCCAGGCGGTGCACGATGTAGAGCTTGAATTTCTTGAATCCCCGCCGCTGGTACATGTCCGTGAGGGCATCCGCCAGACAAGGGTCCTTGGGGCTCGTCTCCGTGGGCACCGTGAGCAGTCCCGCGGGCTTGTTCACGAAGAGGAGATGCTTGTCCTCCCAGAGCAGCTCGAAGTCGGCGCCCGAAAGATCCTTGCGCGCCTTGGGGAGCACCTTGTACTCCGTGGCGGGGTCGAAGTTCACCTCGACCTCATCCCCCGCCTCGAGCCGTGTGCCGTGGAGCCGCACCT
Organism: uncultured Solibacteraceae bacterium; assembly: GCA_964589695.1. Taxonomy (GTDB): domain Bacteria; phylum Acidobacteriota; class Holophagae; order Holophagales; family Holophagaceae; genus CAZPUI01. The sequence continues at coordinate 4,236 of CAZPUI010000383.1, forward strand.
CGGCCCCGTTCACTTTCACGCACCCCGCATCCAGAAGGCCCTTGGCTTGGCGATGGCTCACTTCCAGCACGTGGTGCAGCTCCGTGGCCAAGGCCACCCCCTGCATCTCCACCTTCCACTTCCTGTCAAGCCGAGCCATGGCACCCTCCGGGCGATCCTCCAGATAACCATCGAACCCTGCCTTCCCCAAGCTGAAAAACGCTTGGTGCACCAAGGAATTCAGCCCAGGAGTTGCCTCAGGTTCGCCTCCCACTCCGCCTGCAGGTCCGCCAGCCGCAACCCCTTGCCCTTGCCAGGGGCCGCTTGGAGGAGACCCTGGGAACTGGGATGGGGAAGGGACACCAGGTCCAGGCTGGGGTCTTCCAGATGCCGGAACAGATAGGCCGCCCTCACCCCCAGGGTGATGACCCTGAGCCTTCCGTGGGTCGGCCTCGCCAGGGCCCGGAGGTCCCCTCGCACCCGCCCCAGGTTCTCGTCGGAGAGGACTTCCCGGTTCGTGGGTGCCCGGAAGGAGGTCCCGTCCGAGGTGGGGCAGCTTGGGAAGGCGTTGCCAAGGGCCGTCCGGTGCAGGCGGGGGCGAAGGCCCCGTTCCCGGAACCGGGCCCCATCCCAGTGCTCATAGGCTTCTGCGGGCACCGTGGCGCGGCCGGTGGCCTCAAGGGCTCGGTAGACCAGAATGCCCGCACGGTCGCCCCAGAAGGGGATGCCGCTTTGATCCGCGCCCCGAGGCCCAGGGGCCTCGCCCACGAGGAGCACGTCCACCGCGCCTTCAGGGGGTCGGAGCATGGGCACGTGGGGCCTCAGAATTCTCGACATGGCATGCCCCGATGGGTGGCCTATCATGATGACTTAGGTTGTGCCAGTCAGCGGGAGTGCGGCATGCAACTGGGAAGCACGATGGAATGGGGCTCGATCACCAGGTCCTCCATCGTCCCCCATCCAGACCCTTGTTCGGAGCGCATGCTTCAGCGCTGGTGCCAGGAGGAGGCGGAGAAGGCGCCCCCGCGGCTTTGCGAGGGCGACCTTGAGGACCCCGAGGCCTTCAGGCGGCGCCTCCGGCAGTGGATCAGCGACCAGTGCTGAGCAGGCTGTCCAGCCCTGGGTCGACCCCTCCCCTGGATAGGGTCGGGGTCGGTTCAATACGCTGACCTAGAAAGCCTCGGCCACGGGTTCGAAGAAGGCCTTGGGTTTCTTGCACACCGGGCAGGCACCAGGGGCCTGGAGGCCTTCGTGGACATGCCCGC
>CAZPUI010000384.1:0-5475 GCA_964589695.1 uncultured Solibacteraceae bacterium
AGGTAGACCTGGTTCTCGGCCCAGTGCGGCAACTTGGGCACAAAGGCTGGTCCAAGAAGGGTACGCACCAGCATGGCCTTGAACCCTTCCAGGCTGTGGGGATCGACCCTCCGCACCTCCGCGGTGCGGGCCAGGAAGCGGTCCAGGTCCGCTTCGACCAGGGTGCGTTGGGCCAGGAGCACCACGAAATGACTGCACTCGGTCACCTGGCGCTGGTTCCAACTGGCGGCCATCAGGCTCGCCCGCAGGTCCGGATCCTGGACCACCAGGAACTTCCAAGGCTGGAGGCCGTACGAGGAGGGTGTCAGGACCAGGGCCTCCTCCAGGGCCTTCCAGGTGGGATCCGGGATGCGCCGCTCAGGGTCGAAGCGCTTCGTGGCGTAGCGCCACTGCAGGGCTTGGGTAAGTTCCGCTGGGGTCATGGGCAGTCCTGGGTCACGGGTGGCCGGTTCCAATGCAGGACCGGTCCACATATCTAGGATGCCCCCATGCGGGACACCGCGCCAACCGCGCGCCTGGAGGTTGCCGCGGCCCCCAGGATCGCGCCATGCTGGCCCCATGTACAGGCTCCTGGGTCCCAGCTCCTACCGTTTTCGCGAAAAGGCCTCGGTCTTCCTGACGGAACTGCATCCCGCGGAGGGACCCGGGGCCCGGTCCGAGATTCTGGTACGGCTTCGTAAGCGCGACTTCGATGCCACCCACCACTGTTCTGCCTGGCGTGAAGGCCTTCCGGTCCGGGCCCAGGGCTCGGATGACGATGGTGAACCCAGTGGCACCGCAGGTCCCCCCATGCTGCGGGTGCTGGAGGGGGCAGGGCTCACGGATGTCCTGGCCGTGTGCATCCGCTGGTATGGCGGCACCAAGCTGGGCACCGGAGGGCTACAGCGAGCCTATACGGAAGGCGTCCAAGGCGCCCTGGAAGAGGCCCGCGGGGCCGGTGTCCTCCAGGTCGTGAGGGTCCTCCTCCATGGCACCATCACCGTGGACCACCCTGAGGCCCACCTGCCCTTTGCCGTGCTCGGAGCCTTTCCCGAGGTGGTCATCGAAGGCCAGGACTTCGGTCCCACCCAGGCCACCCTCCGTTTTGCCATGCCCCCAGGGCGGGAGATGGAACTGGAGCAAGCCTGGCGTGAACGGAGCCGAGGCGGAGGGGTGGTCTGGGGGTAGGACTAGGTCCAGTTGAGTGTGTGATGGCTTCTTGGGTGCCCTTGGTCCGAGGAGGCGCATGACCTGCACGCGCGAAGGCTCGAGGTTGGATTCTCGAATCATTGGGTAGGGCACCGCAGATGCTAAGGCAGTTCCTGTCTTGGTACGGATCGGGGAATGAGAAGCCATAAGGATTTGCGATGGGAGGGTCCGATTCAATTCGGAACGGATTCCCCTTCGACAAGGTCATGGAGGTTTTTTTGCATCCTGCTGATCTTGATCGCGGATAAAAAACAAAAATTATGTATAAATTCATAATTCGGCCCAGAGCTGTGTGATATTTCAGGAAAGAGCAAAAATTTTTTAATAATTGAAATCAAACAAAATCAATGATTTTTTTTAAAAATGTTGGTAACACAAAAAGAATAATTCAGATTTACGGATAATTTTTAATATTTTTTCCATGAGGCGGCGTGATCTTATATAAGCGCTGCCTCGCGAATTGATGCTTGCTTCCATAAAAAAAACCTGCGAGAACTGTCTCTCGAATTCACTGAGCGTTCCCCCACTCAGGTTCATTCCGATCCCGGCTTCCCCGAATCCGAGAAAGGTTCAACTTACCCCTCACCAGCTGGCGGCTCATCTTCCAGCAGCGTGTTTCACCTCGCCCACCGGTCGGCCTCTGACCTTTGGGTCTTAGGCATCGCCTTCCCAATCCTTCTTCGAGGAGACATCCCATGCTTCCACGTGCGCGCTACCTGATTCCGGCACTGGGCTTAGGCCTAGCGGTTACGCCCCTGGCCGGTCAGGGCTTCGATCTGGTGCCTGAACTCAAGCTCAGGGTTGGGAACACAGGGAAGAAGACCGAGGATCACCTGCTTTCCCACACCTGGGGCTTTGGCGTTGGCGTAACCCAGGGTCTTGGTAAGGGTCGCTTGGGTTTGGAAGTCGGCTTTTTCTACAAGGGGGGCGATCCCTACATGCAGTTCCCCGTCGGTGTCACCGTACCCGCGGGCAAGGCGGCGCCCGATGTATCCCGAGCGGTAGATTCGCGGGCGGCTTCCTCCTCCGGCATCGCCGTGCGCCTGAACTATTCGCATCCGATCAACCAGGACCTCAAATGGAACGTTGGCGTCATGCTGGGTGGGTCCGTGGCGCGATTCAATTACGATGGCGACGTTGCCTCCGAGGGTTGGCACACCTCTCCCAATGGCACGACCACGGCGCTGGGCAATTCGGACCCCAAGCTTTGGCGGGACACCTACAACGGGGCCCGGGCTGAATTCTTCTACGGCATCAGCCCCTTCGTGGGGGTGAGCATGGATGTGACCAAGAAGTCCTATGTCGAGCTCAACTTGCTTGTTTACAACTACAAGGCTATGGACTACGTGCACCAGTACGGCGGTGCCACTGCCTACACGGCCCAAATGGATGATGCCTATCCCACCCGGAGGTATTTGAAGGCCCTGATCAGCAAGCACAACGATTTTCCGGGCGACGCCTACACCATCAAGACACGCTGGGTGCCCCATTTCGAACTGAACTACGGCTTCCGCTTCTAGACCAGCCTTCGCGACCTGGAGATCGACCATGAACAGGAACCGCCCCATTCCCTATTCCCTCCTTGCCCTCACCCTGGTTGCGGGCCTTCCGGCCCTCGCCCAGTCCTCCACGGGCAATCTCAGTGGGAAGGTTTTAGACACGAACGGCGCCCCCTTGCAAGGTGTTCGGCTGGTGCTGGAAAGTTCGGCTCTCTTCCAGCCTCGGATCGTCACCTCGGATGCGAAAGGCACGTTCCGCGCCGTCTTGCTCCCCGTGGGCAACTACAACATCAAGCTCTCCAAGGATGGTTACCTTGGCCAGACCCTGACGGATTTCCGGGTGGGTCTTGGAACCGAGCTGTCCAGGGACTTCGTCCTCAAGGCCGTGTCGACCGCAGGTGCGGTGGTGGAAGTCTCCGCCACCGGTGCGGCTGCCGAGGCCAAGACTGCTGACCGCGTGTCCTACAACCTGTCCTCTGAGGCCATCGCCACCTTGCCCGTGAGCCGCAACTTTGCCGGCGCCGCCTTCGTGACCCCAGGTGTGACGGGTACATCCCAGTACGATGGCTCCTTGAGCATCCGGGGGGCTGGCAACAACCAGACCCTCTATCAGGTGGATGGTGTGGATGTCAAGAGCAGCTACAACGCGATCCCCATCTACAACGTGATCCCGGACAGCATCGAGGATGTCCAAATCGTGGTCTCCGCAGGAAACGCGCGCTTTGGTCGAGCGATGGGCGGTGCCGCCAACATCACGACCCGAAAGGGGAGCAACGAGTTCTCCGGCTCCCTTCGCGCCTGGTACACGCGTCAGAGCTGGCCTGTGGCGGATGTGTTCGGCCGCCCTCAGTGGCGTCGCAATGATTTCACCATGGACAATCCCTCCAAACAGTACGACTTGACGGTTTCCGGCCCAATCTGGAAGGACAAGCTCTGGTTTGCCGTGGCCTACCGTTCGGCTCCCGCCGTGGCCTTAACCTTCCGACTTTCCTACCCCAGTATCGCTGGGATCAATTTCGCTTCTACCACCTTCGGAACCGCCGGATTCTCCAACGTGGATGCGGTGCTGAAGGCTGGACCCGGTCGTCCTGGCTATACCACTGACCTGATGGATTCAGACACCACCTTGCAGGGCGAATCCGTGCGGCACAAGCTGGAAGGCAACCTGACCTTTGCCCTTACGGCCAACCAGACCCTGCAGGGCACCTACATGGAGGAAATTCGCTCCTACATGGCGGGTGCTGGCAACAGTACAACAGGGCTCATAAATGTAGAGAACTACGGCACCCAGGAGAGTTGGCGCAAGGTCTCGAACCTGGTCTGGAAGGCCCTGCTCTCGGACAATTGGTCCGTGGAGGCTTCAGTCTCTTCCTCGGATTATGGCGCCAAGTACCACACGGGTCCCACGGACAATCCCGTTGCGGTGTACTCCACCATCTCCAACGCGGCCGCCAGTTCCGGTGACCGTCAAACCTTCTCCGCCTACGTTCTGGCCACGACAGCGCCCAGGGTGAAGCAGCGGGAATACAATACAAAAATGGATATCAACTTCCGCGGCTACGTGGAATTAGCGGGTAGTCATGATATCGATATCGGCGCGGAAAACTATGTGGCCGGGTTCAATCCCGGAACCTATTTTGCAGATCGCATGGTTCGAAATGGTGGGTGGTTCAAGGGACCCGGTAATAATTTCCAGGCCAGTAACTACATTTTCCCGACCATCGTGTGGACGGGGCAGAACTCCATTGGGCAGATCTATGGCACCAACATTGCTCCCACCATGACCCGCTACTGGGGCGCGGATGGCACGGGGCGTAACCGCTCCAAGGCCTTCTGGTTGAATGACTCTTACACCCCGAACAACTATGTGGTGATGATGCTCGGAATGCGCTACAACCACCATTCCGTGGGAAATGTGGATGGCAGCACCCTTGCTGAGGTCAAGCAGTGGGAACCCCGATTCCAGCTGAAATGGGATATCAAGGGCACGGGCGTGGACACCTTGGCTCTGAGCGCCTATCGCACGGGATCTTCCTACAACACCAGTGTCACGGCAGGACTCCTCAAGGTTCCCACCAACACCAGTACGACCCATGGCTGGTCTGGGATCAGTGGACAGCCGACCATTCCGCTCACCGGAGACCGGAACATGGTGGACATGGTCAATGGCACGAACATGTATGGCGTTCGTTGGGTTACCTACGACCAATTGATCAATTCAGGGCACTACTTCACGACGCCCTACGTCTTCTCCGATGTGTCCCAAACCACCATCGCCGATAACCTCCGCCCCCCCGTTGCCCTCGAGTACGGGCTTACCTATCGCCGGGCCTGGGAAGATGGCAACGTCACGATCGGTTATATGGAACGCATCTACCAGCGGAACTATGCCACCTACACTGACTACGGCTGGTCCTCATGGCGCAAGATCAACGATCCCTCCGGTGGGGGTGCACCTTCCAAGTTCCAACAGGTGACCATCAGCGGGAATTCCCCCTATAACCAGCCCTTCAAGACGGTGGAGTTGGCCTGGATGGATCGCCTCGGGGCTCGCTTCAATTGGGGAGGCAGCTACACCTACATGTGGTCCCCCATTGATCCCTCGGGTTACTGGAACTACAAGAGCGTCTACGAAGATCCAAGAAACGCACTGCCTGAGGGGAGTACGTACCTGCCCCAGGGGCCTGCCTTCTGGAATGACCATAAGGCCACGCTTTACTTCACCTACATCCAGCCCGTGGGCAAGCGCGGAAAGATCACCTTCACGATCATGCAGTACATGTACGCA
>CAZPUI010000385.1:0-5469 GCA_964589695.1 uncultured Solibacteraceae bacterium
CTCCGGAACGCCGCAGGACGCCTGATTCACCAAGGCCCTGGTCTCCCCTCCAAGGAGGAGTTCCGGCGGGTGCTGGACGAAGCCGGCATCCCCTCGCGCCTGCAGCGCATGGAAGCATTCCTGCGGCAAAACCCCGACCATGGCGAAGCCCACCTGGAACTGCTCAACATACTCTCCCTGGAAGCCCGGGAAGCGGACCCCATCAGCCTCCAAGAAATCCAGAACCGGTGGCGGGAGGCCTGGGAGGGAGCAAGTCGCGCCCGAGCCCTGGTGGAGGCCCCGGAGTGGACCTTCTCCCTTGCGGGGAACCTCCTCGGCGAGGGCGTGGAAACCCTGGAGCCCGCCCGCCGGGAGCTGGAGGCCACCCTGGTCCGGGCCCCCAGTGGGCTTCCCCACTGGCAGAAATGGTTGACCCTGGCCACGCTCCTGGGGGACAGCCGCCTGGGCTCCCTGGTCAGGGAGCTCGAACTCTCCCCGCTCTCGGACGAACCCTGGCCCCCCAAGTCGCTCCAGGCCCCCCTGGCCCAGGCCCTTCGGCGCGAAGGCCGGTGGCAGGACCTGGTCACCCTCCTGGAAGTCCCGGAGCGACGGCGCCTCGAAGCCCCTGAGCCCACAGCCCGGGGTCCCAAGGTCCTGGGCCTGACCTGGGATGACCGTGCGTCCGCCCTGCTGGAGGCGTGGTTGCGCCTGGAGAACCTGGACCAGGCCCAGAGGTTCATGGAAGCCTGGGCCAAATCCCCCGACGCCAACACCGCCTTCCGGGCCGCCGCGGACCTCGCCGCTGCCACCGGCGCCCAGGCCCTGGCCCTGGAATGGCGGAGACGCACGCGGGAAGAGTGACCTGAACCGCGCGAGCGCGTTCGGAGGCGCAACCTGAGACGGAGCCCCAGCGCGGCCTTCCACCGCCTGGGCGCTGGAAGAAGTCAAAAACCCCTGGACCATGGCATTCCATGGCCCAGGGGCACTCCCTGGTCAGTGCACATTCATGGCTTCAGTCGCGGGAAACCCTGTCCGGGGCCAAGGTCCCTACTGCACGCACATCAGGGTGCCGATGGAGGTGGTCACATTCCGGGTGCTGCCCCCGGTGGCCAGGAACCATTTGTTGTCGCTGGTCTTGCCCGCATCGACCCTGGGGTCGGAGTTGCCATCGGTGGTGAACTTGGCACAGGTCACGCGGGTCCGGGTGCCGGTGGTGGTGGTCACGTAGGGCTGGCCGAACACGGCCTTGTGGGTCCATTCGGGACCCACCCCGTTGCGGTAGAAGTCCTCGACAAAGGAATAGAGGCTATTGGCCGTAAGGAGCTTGCCTCCCAGGACCACCGACATGGAAATGAGCTTGATCCAGCCCGTGCCGGGCTTGTTGAACCAGCCGCTGTAGATGGTCTTGGTGCCCGAAAGCTCGGCGGTGACCTTGAAGTCATAGGTGGTTCCCACGGACCAGTTGTAGGCATAGAAGGACTGGGCACCCGTGCCTTCGCCGCCGAAACGGCCGGCGGTCACGCCGGGAGCCTTGTAGGTGACCTGGGCCAGGTTCGACCCGTTGTCCCAAAGGGAGAAGATGAGAACCTTGGAACCATCGGACTTCTGCTGGATGCCGTAGTAGCCCTGGTTCCAACCGCACACCATGAAGTAGGTGCCCTTGGCGCTGATGGTCGGCTTCACGGAGTTCTGGAACTCCTTGTAGGTCCCGGTGGCCTGGTAGCGGAGGTGCACCGAGGGTGCGGCATAGCCATTCCAGTCCGCCGCCTGGGCCACCGCTGCAACCAGGGCAAGGGCAGGCAGTATTTTTGAGTACATCATCAGAAACCTCCAGAATGAGAGGGGGTGATAGGCCTCGCCAGACCACCTGGACGCGGCCTCAGAAAGGTGTGTGGGGGGTAGTTTCACACCGTGGGAACGTTCCCGAAATCATAGGACTCCCCCAAGCTTCCCGCAAGGGGGCCATAAGAATTATCTGTACACCCCCACCTTGCTCATGGAATCCAAGAAGGCGCTGGATACCCTGCCCCAGGGTGTCCATGGAATGGAACAAATAGAAATTTTTTTCATCTACAATTGGAATGAAGTTCCGTTTGGAGTCTCCATGGCCCGGTCCCTTCCCCTGCTCGCCTTGCTCCTGGTCCCCATGGTCCTGGCGGGGGGGAGCATCAGTTCCGCCACCCTGCGGGGCACGATCCAGGGCGGGGCCAAGGCCCAGGTGGTCCTCCTGCACCCCGTGAGTGGATTCCGCCAGTCCACCACCGCCGATGCCCAGGGCCGCTTCACCTTCCACAACCTGCCCTTCAACGACTACCACCTGGAAGTGAAGGCCCCGGGCTACGAGGAAATCCACCAGGACGTGGAACTGCGCGTGAGTCTGCCCGTGGACCTGCGTCTGAAGCTGGAGCCTGTGGGAGCGACGGTGGAAGTGCGGGAGACCCTCTCCATGGTGGAGACCCATCCCACCGTGCACCTGGATGTGGACAGTTCCCTCATCCGGATCACCCCGGCGGTGGTCCAGAGCCGTGCCATGGAAGCCATCCTGCTCGCCACGCCCGGCTTCCTGCCCAGTGACAATGGTCGATTCCATTTCAGGGGCAGTCATGGGCAGATGACCTATGTGATCGATGGCATCCCCCTGTCGGACCAGACCCACGCCACCTTCAGCAACAGCCTGGATCCCGCCCAGGTGCAGAGCCTGGAAATCCTCACGGGCGGCATCCCCGCGGAGTATGGCGGCAAGCCCGTGGCCGTGGTGAACCTCACCACCCGAAGCGGCCTGGGGTCGGAGCGCAGTTCGGGGGAAGCCAGCTTTGGCACCGCCCGTGACCGCAGCCGCGAGGGTACCTTCAGCTTCCGCACCGGCACACCCACCTTTGGCGCCTTCATCACGGGAGCCGCCTCCCGCACCGACCGGTTCCTGGATCCCCCAGATTTCAACAACCTGCACAACACGGGACACACCGGGCGCCTCTTCAGCCGATTGGACTGGCTCCTTTCGGAGCGGGATACACTGCGAGCTTCCTTCACGGGAGGAAGCACCCAGCGGGACGTGGTGAACCTCCCCAGCCAGCAGGCCCGGGGGGCGAACAACCGGGTGAGGACCACGGACCTCAACCTGAGCCTGGCATGGTCCCGGCTGCTGAGCGACCAGCGGAGCCTGGAAGCCTCCCTCTTCTTCCGACGCGCCACCAGCATCCTCACCCCGACCACCGAACTCCAGGAAGGCTTCCAGGGGGGCGGACCGGACCAGCCCGTGTGGGCACGCCAACAGCGCAGCCTCGAGAACCGCGGCTTCAATGTGGCCTACACGCAGCGTTTTGGCGCCGACAGCACCTTCAAGACCGGGATTCAACTCACCCAGTTCCCCCTGGATGAACGCTTCCGGTTTGCCATCCCAGGCGAGGTCCACGTGGAGGAGGACAGCGGCCTGTTTCCCTTCACCGCCGAGGGGGGCGGTCATCTCTTCCACTTCCACGCCCGGGCCACGCCCGCCCTGGCCAGCGCCTACGCGCAGACGGATCTGCACCTTGGGAAATTGTTCGTTTCCGGCGGCCTGCGCTTCGACCGCTGGACCGCCCCTGGGGTCCGGGAATCCGAAGTGCAGCCCCGGGCGGGCCTGTCCTACACCTTTGGCACCCATGGCCCGACCCTGCGGGCTTCCGCCGACCGTCTGCTCATCACCCCCGATCGCGAAAACCTTGCCCTCTCGAGTTCCGCGGTGGCTGCGGCCCTGGGTACGGACCCGGACCATGGCGAGGTTGGCCAGGTGGAACCCGTGCGCCCCGAGGTGCAGACCAGCCTTTCCATGAGCCTGGAGCACCAGCTGGGGAAGTGGGGACGCGTGATGGTGGAGGTTTGGCGCAAGCAGGGGCGGAACAGCGCCGATGTGGAGCAGTTCCTGAACACCGGCATCGAGTTTCCCATCGCCTTCGCCCGGGGCCACAGCCGTGGCTACAACCTCCGTGTGGACCTGCTGGGCCGCCACGGCTGGAGCGGCTACCTGAGCCTGGGGCGCACAAGGGCCGAGGTGGAGGGCCCCATGGTGGGAGGCCTGGGCCTGCACCTGGAAGGCGGACACGACGGAGAGGAGACCTCGAGCGGATCAGGCCGCATGCTCGTCGACCATGACCAGAAGCTGGCGGGGCAGCTTGGCGTGAAATTCGAACGGCAGGGCAGCTGGGCCCTGCTCCAAGGCCGCTACGATTCGGGCCTGGTGGCGGGCGACCCCGAGGGCGCAGCCCAAAACCCCGACCTGGCCTTTGGCCTGAGGCACATCCGCTGGGACTCCGGAGACCGCGTGTGGCGGGTGGAGCCCCGCACCCTCTGGGACCTGAGCCTTGGCCACAGTTTCAAGCTCAAGGACACCCGCACCTTGGAGCTGAGTGCCCATGTGCTGAACCTCGGGGACCGGCGCACGGTCTACAACTTCCTGAGCCACCGGGGCGGCACCCACGTGTATCCCTGCCGCACCGTGGCCCTGCGGGTCAAACTCGGGTTTTGATTGCCCTGACGAATTCACCCAGGCCTGGCCCCCCCTCAGGGCAGGATCTGTCCCCAGCGATAGGGCTGTCCCTGCTTGGTGGCGATGAATCCACCCCCTTCGAAGCGAATGACCAGATCGTCCGTGACCCCGTTGTACGTCATGACTGCCCGCAGGGTGCCGTCGGGCTGAAGGGTCCAGCGCCCCTTCCACAGCCCCGGAGCCTCAAAACTGCCGCTGGGATCGAAGACCCAGGGAACCTGGGCCGCCCCCACCCTCTGTCCATTGACGATGGCACCCACCCGGTACGAGGTGCGCTTGGTGATGGGACCCGCCTTCGCGGTGGGCGCGGCGCCCAGGGCGGGTGCGGGGGGTGCAGCCACCAGATGCGCAGGAGCAAAGTTCTCCCCTGGCTTGGGCGCACCGGGCGAGAACTCCACCTTGAGGCTCACGCCGCATCCCAGCTGGGTGTTGAAGCCATAGTTCACGGGCGCTCGGAACTCCACGAAAGCGTCCTGGGCCCGATTCACCGCCCCCGCGGAACAGCTCACCAGGGGCGCGCCCGATTGTGGAACCCTCGGCTGGGACATGGAGAACAGTCCATAGGCCAGCATGCTGGAGTCGCCCTTTCGGGTCATGTCCATGACCCCCGTTTCCGGGGAAAGGCCCGCGTGGTAGGGCGTCTGCCCGACGGTGACCCGGAGCACGCCAGGACCGGGGACCTTGAATCGGATCGTGATGGGGGGATCAGGCCGGTTGCCCGAGCGATCCACGGGCCGCTGCTTGAACTGACCCGTGGTCTCCCCCAGGACCGTCCAGGATCGCACCTGGGCCCCTGCGGGAAGCCCCGCCACACCTGAAAGCACAAGGAACGGAACGAGCATGCGCATGGCGATCCCCCGGGACGGTACTCCATGGTAGGTGGCAGGAAGCACTTTGTGCATTCGGCCGCCTAAAAGCCCTCAGCTCCCCATCCTCCTGGACAATTCCAAGCCGTGGACCAGCAG
>CAZPUI010000386.1:0-5468 GCA_964589695.1 uncultured Solibacteraceae bacterium
CAGACGCTCGATGGTCTGAGACATACCCTTCGAAGTGATGCTGAGGGTACGGGTGGCGTTCAAGGCCGAAACGTTATTAAGAATGGAGCTACTCATGGCATCCTCCATGATGCATAGGTTGGCGTCCGTGCCACCCTGAGTGTTGGAATGAGGGGAAACCCCTGCGTCTCCCTCTTCGGGCATAGGGCCCGATCACTTGAGTGGGAAATTTATGCAGTCCTGGTCGTACTGAACAGACCCCATGACCCACCTCTCCCTCGCGATGATCGTGAAGAATGAAGCGGAGACGCTGCCCCACTGCCTCCGTTCGGTCCAGGGCCTGGTGGATGAGATCGTGATCGTGGACACGGGTTCTTCGGATGGCACCGTGAACCTGGCCCACACCTTCGGCGCCAAGGTGGTCCACGAGCCTTGGCGGGACGATTTCTCCGCGGCCCGGAACACCTCCCTGGCCCATTGCACCGGTGACTGGGTGCTGGTGCTCGATGCCGACGAGGAGGTGGATGCGGCTTCCTTCGGGGAGTTCCGGCGCATCACCGGAACCTCCACCCCCCCCGCCCTCCGTCTCACCATCCGGAACTACCTCACCAGCGGCCTCTTCACCACCGTCGATTTTGCCCCCCACCCCAACACGTCGAGCCATCCCCGTGCCCTTGAATTCCAGCACCAGGTGGACTTCAAGGCCCTGCGGCTCTTCCGTCGCCTTCCTGGCATCGCCTACGCCGGTCGCATCCATGAGCTGGTGGACGAGGCCTTCGAGTCCCGCGGACTGCCCATCGGGAACACGGAGGCGCTGCTCCACCATTTCGGCAAGGTCATGCCCGAGCGGGAGGACCACAAACGTACCTATTACCTGGACCTCGCCAAGCGGGATGCCCGGGAGCACCCTGGGCGCAAACAGGCCCACTTCAACCTCCTGCAGCAGGCCATCAACGCCCATGATTGGGAAGCGGCCCTGGGGGCCGCCCAGGCCTACCGTGACCTGAGCCCCACGGGTCCCTCCCTGGTGCTCTTCGGAGGGGGGGTCGCCCTCCAGTCCCTGGGGCGCCAAGGGGAAGCCCTCGCTTGGTTCCAGAGCCTGCTGAGTTCCCACGCGGACCATGCGCCGGGCCGGACCCGGCAGGCCGTCTCCCTCGCCCTCCTGGGCCGACACGACGAGGCTCGTCGCGCCTTCGAACTGGCCGTTCTGCACGGGAGCCACTTCACCCTCGCCTGGGTGAACTACGCGGAATGGGCCCTTCAGAATCGCGCTCCCGAGGAAGCCAGGTCCATCCTTGAACGCGGCCTCACCGCGAATCCCCGGGAACTGAGCCTGTGGTCGGCCCTCGTGGACCTCGGTGTTCGGCAGGAACGCCTGGACCTTGCCGCCCGGGATGCCGCCCGGGCCCTGGGGGTCCATGCCCAAGGGGGAGGCGGGCTCTGGCATCGCCTGGTGGCGCTCTACCTTTGGCAAGGCCAAAGGCTTGACCAGGCCCGCCACATTCTTCGCCTCGGACGCCAGGCCTTTCCCCAGGACCCTGATCTGCGGAGCCTGGCGGAGAAGCTAGCCCTTCCCGAGGATGGACCTGAATTTGTACAGTAGGCCCTGGGGTGGGGGTCCAGGTTCGGGCGACGCCTCGATCAACCTGGGATCCACATCCGCCGCAATGGGGACCGAGGGATCCAGTTCCAGGGCCCGCCGGAAACATCCCATGGCGTTGGCCTTGAAGCCCTTGCGGTGGTAGAGCTCACCCATGAGCGCCCAGGGTTCTGCAGCCTTTGGATTCAATCGGGAGGCGGCCTGGAGGGCCTCGATGGTGCGTGTTGACCAGGCCGGGTTCGACATCCGGAGCTTCCCCAGGAGCATCCAGGCTTCGAAGGCCGGGGGAGTGTCGGGGTTCAGCTTCACGGCCTGCTCAAGCATCCGGAGCGCCTCCGCAGCCCGCTCCTGCAGCAGATAGCTCTTGGCCTTCACGAGGAGCAAGCGTGCCTTGGAAACGGACTCGGCCACCTCAGCCTCGTCCAGATCCGGCACGGTGCTGGCGGGGGTCACCTTTGGGATCTCCATTGAACGTGGGCTGGGTGGGAGGTCGACCTTCACCCCAGGCACCGGATGGGGCTCCTCCACGGCGAGAATCTCGATGGTCATATCCGAGGATTGGCCGTACTCCCCGAGGGTGACGCCCTCCACGGCCGGAGGCAGGATCAAGGGCAGGTCGCCCCGGGTTGGCCGAATCACAGGGATAGGCGCGGGAACTGGAGGACGCACCGGGGCTGATGGAGGGAGGGGTGGCTCCACCGGGGTCGACGGGAGCATGGGTGGCTCCACCGGGGCCGGTGCCGCGAGGAACAACCTCAGGTGGCGAAGTTCACCCTGGGTATGGGAGAGCTCTCCCAGGGCCCAAAGGGTCATGATCAGGCGCGCCGCCACCTCCGCATCCAGGCGGGCGATGGACATGAAGGTTTGAAAACCGATGGGGTCTGCGCCCAGGAAGGAAAGGGAAAAGGCGGTCTGGGGATCCAGGGGAAGGTCGGCAACGAAGTCCAGCAGGTTGGGTTTCCCCGTCCACCGCCAAGCTTCCTCGGCGAAGAGCAGGTCGCAGATGTCCCGCAAATTCCGCATCTCCTGGAAGGTGTTCCAAACAAAGAGCCTGTGGTTCAAGGGAAACTGGAGGTCGGAACTAAGCTTTTCCGAAATGGATCCCTGCACCCAGGACGCATGGAGCAATGCATGTTCCAGGGCATGGATCATGATTTGCTCCTGCAAGGAACTGAGGTAGAGATCCTTTTCCTTCCCCGACATGAGCCCAAGGGAGATCATCCGATCGCCGAGACGCCCCGTGTCCGTGGAAGCCAACAGGGAGGAAAGGGTGGCGTAATCCAGAATCCCCTGCCGAAGCAGATAGTTCCCGAACTGCTCCCCGGCCACGTTGCTGGACAGGTGCACCAGATCGCCCTTCTGCCAGTACAGGCGGCGGCAGCCATCGTTCTGCTCCAGCACCAATTCTCCCTCTGCTTCCTCCTGGCGAAGGGCGCCCATAATGGCTGGAAGAATCTGGGGAAGACCATGCTGCTGCACGCAGGCTCCGATGAATACGCTTTCATACCATAACCACTAGACCAACGGCTCGAGATCCACTTGATGAAAAAGCCCCCCTCGCCATCACCCGCCCATGGAATCCTTCTCGGATTGGATGCCCTGCAACTTGACTACCACTTCCATGACCCCGCCTGGCTCGAGCTCGCGCTCCGACCACCTTCGGCGGGTTTTCCCACCTGCAACCAGCGGCTGGAATTCGTGGGGGATGGTCTCCTGCAGGCTTGCACGGCCCTCATGCTCCACAAGGCCAAGCCGGATTGGAATGAAGGGCAGCTCTCGAAGCTCCGGAGTCGGATGGTCAACACGGCCAGTCTTCGGGCTTGGGCAGAGGACATCGGGATCATCCTACTCAAGGGGCCCCGATCTCCCCGAAAGCCCACCCCGGAAGGTGCGGGCAAACCCCTGGCCGACGCCATGGAAGCCCTTCTCGCCGCCATCTACTTTGATGCGGAAGCCTCCGGCCAGCCTGGACTCGACATCCTCCAGCACCTGGTGACGCAGAGGTTCCAGGCCATGGTGGAGACCGCAACCCAGCAATCCTGGATCGACGAGGATCCAAAGACGGCCCTTCAGGAGCGGACCGCCGCCCTGGGGCTGCCCCCACCCTGCTACACCTCCCTGGGTCGAACGGGACCCGATCACCAGCCCATCTTCAAGGTCCAAGTAGCTGTAGACCATAGGGTTGACGTATCCGAAGGGGCGACGCTCAAGAAGGCCCAGATGGAGGCCGCCCGTCGAATGCTGCAGTCCCTGTCCCAGGAATCACGGGAATGATTCCTCAAGCGGAACCTTATGGGCTAATATCACCAGGGTTGCGCAAGGGAGTCCCCTCTTGAAGGTGCTACCCACCCTCCAGATCCAGCATGGGCGGTCTGTGATGAACTCCGGTGGCGGGGTGGGTGAGGATCCGGGGCAACAACTTGCGCGCATTCTGGAGCTTGGCTGCCTGAGGGTCTCCTTGCTGGATGTGGATGCCGCCCAGGGCAAGGGCAACAATCGCGAGGTGATCGCGGGGTTGATGCGCCAATGTCGCCAATCCTCCCCTCGGGTCTGCATTCAGGTGGGCGGCGGAATCCGCAGCTCCGACCAGGCCCAGTTCTTCGTGGATCATGGCGCCACCTGGCTCCTGGTGGGCACCCTTTTGCACAAGTCCTCCATGGTGGTGGATCAGCTCCTGGCCAGATTTCATGAGCACTTGACCGCGTCCATCGATGCCCAGGGAGGGGAAGTCAAGACCTCCGGCTGGGTGGACCAGACCTCCCAGAGTGCGTCCATGGTGGCCCGGCGGGTCAGGGAGCTCGGGTTCCGTCGACTGCTTTTTGTGGACATTCCCGGAGCCCAGGAAGCCGAGCCCGACTTCACCACGGCCCAGACCATCGCAGAACATGCGAGGCTGCCCCTCTTCATGTGGGGTCGGTTCCGCCATCCCCAGGACCTTGAGCGGGCCTCCCAGATCCCTGGCCTCCAGGGCGTGCAGGTCGACGCCCACTTCGCCCTTGAACACGCCGAGGCCCTTCGGGCCTCCGCCACCGGTTGCCAGTAGGTAGGGGCATGATCCCCACGGAGGTTCCGTTCCTGGCCGAAATGTCCGAACAGGACCGCCTCCATTTCCGGAACCTCGCCCTCCTGCGCCCACAGATTCCCACCGAAGGCCAGCTTCAGCTCATCGAAGCCCTCAGCCGAACCCTCACCAATCCAAGGCTGCTGACCCTCATCTCCCGAACCCACCATTGGCTCGTGCATGGCCCCATCCTGCTTGGGTTGGCCCAGAATGAAGCCACCCCGGAAGCCATCCGACGGGATCTGGAACAGGCCATTTCCATCGTCGACCTCATGCATGGCATGGACAAGGCCTCCCCCTCGGAACGGGAGGAGCGGGCCCAGACCGTCAAGGAGGTCTACGCCCACCTTGCGCCGAGCCTGAAACCCATCGTCAAGGTTCAGCTCAAGCAACTGGCCCGCCAGGTCCAACCCACCGGGGCCACCCAGGAGCTTCCCCCCATCCCTCAGGAGGTGGAGGACTGGTCTGTCCTCATGGAGCCCCCTGCAGAGCTTGCACCAGCGCCCTCCATCGAGCTCTCCCTTGAAGAGCAGGCCGCCCGGGCGGGAGGAACCCACGACCCGGAGGAGCTGCTGGCCTACCTGCTCCACGAAGAGCCCGGGCTGCGCCAGGCGGCCATGCACAACCCCATGCTCGGGGAGGACCTGCTGCTGGATGCCCTCGCCCAGTGCACCCATCGCGGGCTCTTCGACGACGTGTACCAGGAAGCCCGCTGGTACTTCCGTGAGCCTGTGCGGCAGGCGATCTACCAGTCCCCGGGCTGCCCCACCAGCCTCGCGCAGAAGCTGCGCACCATCGCCGTCAAGGAGGGCCTCCATGTCTCCGAGA
>CAZPUI010000387.1:0-5459 GCA_964589695.1 uncultured Solibacteraceae bacterium
GGGGTGGGGCGGCCGTGCCAACCTGAGGAAGGTCCTCGGGTTTGGGGTCGTCGATTTCCGTCTGCCGCTGGGTGTGCAGCAGGATCATGCGGTTCTCCACAAGGGCCGTATCGATGGCCTTCAGGGACTTCTCCCGGCTCACCGAGAGGGGCACGATCACGTAGGGGAAGACCACCACATCCCGCAGGGGCAAGACTGGGAGCACATCGGGGATCTTGGGGGATTCTTCGAGAACCTGGGTGGTTTGGATTTCGTCGTTCACGGAGGGACCTCTGCATCAAGTGTAGCGGGGAGACTCTGACCCATCGGCCACAGGGGCCGAGGGGTGAGTTCCGCCAAGGGCAGGAACCTACTTGGTGATGCCCACCTGGGACATCATCCAGGCGTATTCGAAGGCCTTGTTTTTAAGGGCATCATAGCGTCCCGACGCGCCACCGTGACCCGCGGGGTCCATGATGCATTTGAAGAGCAAAGGATTGCCGTCCGTCTTGAGGGTCCGCAGTTTGGCCACGTACTTGGCGGGTTCCCAGTACATCACTTGGCTATCGTTGAAGCTGGTGGTGACAAGGATGGAGGGATAGGCACCCTTCTTCAGATTGTCGTAGGGGCTGTAGCTCATCATGTAGTCGAAGGCCTTTTTCTCGTTGGGGTTGCCCCACTCCAGGTACTCGCCCACGGTGAGGGGCAGGCTGGCGTCCATCATGGTGTTCATGACATCCATGAAGGGCACGGCGGCATGCACGGCCTTGAAGAGGTCCGGCCGCATGTTCGTCACGGCACCCATGAGCAGGCCCCCGGCGCTGCCACCCTCGATCACCAGGCGATCCTTGGAGGTCCATTTCTGGGCGATGAGGAACTCGGCCGCATCGATGAAGTCATTGAAGGTGTTCTTTTTCTTCATCAGCATGCCGTTGTCATGCCAGGCTTCGCCCATCTCGTTGCCACCGCGAATGTGCGCGATGACATAGGCAAAGCCCCGGTCCAGCAGGCTCAGCCGCGTGCTGCTGAAGGAGGCGGACATCCCACCGCCATAAGAACCATAGGCATAGAGGAACAGCGGCGCCTTGCCGTTCCTCTGGAAGTCCCGCCGGTAGACCACGCTCAGGGGCACCTTGACGCCATCCCGGGCCACGGCCCAGAGGCGCTCCGTAGCGTACTTGGAAGGGTCATAACCCCCCAGGACTTCCTGACGCTTCAAGAGCTGGCTTTTACCCGTGGCGAAATCGTAGTCGTACACGGTGCCGGGTGTGACCATGCTGTGGTAGGTGTAACGGAAGGTGGTGGACTCGAATTCAGGCGTGCCCCCAGGCATGGCCGTATAGACCGGCTCCTGGAAGGGAATGCGCTTCCACTTTCCCGTGGCGAACTCGAACACCCGCAGCATGGCGAGTCCCGCCTGTTGCTCGATGGCCACGGCGTGGTTCTTGAAGAGTTCCAGACCCTCCAGCAGAACTTCGGGACGGTGGGGGAGGAAGGGCTTCCAGTTCTTTTCCGAAGGGTCCCCCGCCGGAGCCGTGACCATGCGGAAGTTCTTGGCGCCCTTGTTGGTCAGGATGTAGAAGCGCCCATCCCGATGGTCCACCGTGTACTTGTGGCCCTTGGTGCGCCCCAGGATGGACTTAAAGGTCCCTTCGGGTTGGTGGGCGGCGAGGGCGAAGGTTTCGTAGGTATCCGTGGCGGCCACCGTGACGAAGAAGTACTTCAGGTCCTTGCTGCGGCCCAGCCCCACACGATAGAGTTCGTCCTTTTCCTCGAGCACCTTCACGGGGTTCTTGCCTGGGCTCAGTCGCCACAGGGTGTTCGAACGTTTGGTGACGGCGTCCTCGGTGACATAGAACAGTGTGGCGTTGTCCGCCGCCCATTCCACCGAGGTGACCCGCTCTGCCAGGGGCCCCGTGAGGGATCCCGACGCCAGATCCTTCCGGAAGAGCTGGTACTGACGGAAACCCGTTTCATCCGAGGTAAATAGCAGCTGGCGGCCATCATCACTCACCTGGAAGGCGCCAATGGAGAGGAATTTCTTGCCCTTGGCCAGCTCGTTTTGGTCCAGGAGGATCTCCTCGGGGGCCTTGGGATCGTAGCTGCGGTCTGCGGCGGCCGGGCGCCTGCAGCGAATGGGGTACTGGAGGCCCTCGACATCACGGTTGTAGTAATAGAAGGCACCGCGGCGCACGGGCACGCTCAGGTCGGTTTGCTTGAGGCGACCCAACATTTCCTTGTAAAGGGATTCCTCGAAGGGCTTCAAGGTCTGGGTCATGGACTCCGTGTAGGCATTCTCCGCGTTCAGGTAGGAGGTGACCTCGGGGTTGGACTTTTCCCGGAGCCAGAAATAGGGATCTGAATAGGTCTTGCCGTGCCAGGTTTCCGTGTGGGGCTTGGTGGGCGCGACGGGGGGCTGAGGGGTTGTCTGGGACACGAGGATCATGGGCACCAGGGCCAACCCGGCCAGGCCGGGGCGAAAAAGGCGAGAGAACATGCAACCTCCATGGGGGCTTCGATGCGGGAACGCCTCCCACCATACCCGAAATTTCCACAGCGCCCGAGGCTGGGGATGGTCCTTCCCTGGTATCTTCCAGAATGTGCCCCCCAACTATTCTCGGGTGCCCCTGAGGGCCCCACGAAAGGAGTCCCCGTGTTTTCATTGGACCAAGCCCGCCCTGGGGATGTCATGGTGTTCGAAGGCATCCCTGGCGATCTCATCGACGACCTCATCAGTCAGCTCACGGGTGACACCGTGACCCATGGGGCCATCTACGAGGGTGACCAGGTGCTCATGGATGCAAATGTGGAGGGTATCTGCCGCCATGCCTGCGCCCAGACCACGCCGGAGGACCCCAAGGGAAGGGTGGTCCACTTCTGTCGACTGAATGCAAACGGCCTTCCCCCCACCCCGGTGCTCAAGGCTGCCTGGGGCTATGTGGCCGAGGGGGATGGCTACAACTGGACGGGCCTTCTCCTTACGGCCCTCATCCTTCTGTACAGGGAAAAGACCCCAGCAAATCCCTCCCAGCGGCTCGTGACCTGGCTTCTGCGTCGGGTGGCATCGCACCTGGACACCTACATCAACGACCACCTGGAGGCCTGGACGAACGGCAAGGTCCAGGTGGGGCCCAACCCCATGTTCTGCTCGCAGTTCGCCTTCCAGTGCTACGAGGATGCACCGACCCCCTACCACCTGCAGCTTCGCCAGGGCGACATCCTTCTGTACTCCGGTCGTCCTTGTTTGTTGGACGAAATCGAAGCGGCCCAGGGACTGGAATCTCTGCGCCCCGATGCCGAACCGCCGGTGGGGATGACGGACCAGGCGCTTGCGCGGCAGCTTCTGAATGACCTGCAGGTCGGCCTGGCCCGGGAAGAGGCTGTGGATGGCACCTTGGTGGAGGCGACCCTGATCTTCGAGCGGGCCCTCCGGCGCGCCACCCTCAGGGTGGCGGATGGCACGGATCCCCTGCCCTTCCAGTTCCTGAAGGCCCAAAAGGCCATGTTCGTCACACCTTCGGACCTGCTCCGCCACTGCCAGAACTTGTCGGAAGTGGGCAGCCTGCCCCTGCTGCGGGATTCCGCGGTGCTGCCACCGGTGCCCGCCGCACCCCACATCCAGGACACCGTTCGGGGATGAAGCGGCTGCTTAGGACCCTGGTCCTCCTGTGGGTGGGTCTGGGACTCCAGGCCGGCCCGCTGGACGACGGGATCCGCCTGGAATCAGGCAAGGAGGCACTGTCCTGCACGCAGCAGGTGTTGATCCTGGACGATTCGCAACCCCTGGTGGTGCGGGATGTCCTCACCGGAGCCCACGATACGAAGTTCCTGCCTGGGGGTACCCTGCCCCCAAGGGTGTCCTGGGTTTGGTTGCGGGTGAAGGTGCACAACGCCAGTGAATCGTCCAGGTTCTTCCTGACCTTGGGTGGCTTCTATGCCCTGGACCTGTATGATCCTGCCGTGGCCGGGGACGCCCCTATTCAACGGAATGGTAGGGGGCTGGCCCTGAAGGATCAGAACCGACCCGCGGAACCCGATGTGCTGGTGCTGACGCTGAAATCGGGGGAGTCCCGAACCTGGTACATCCGAGCGCAACCCCTCCCAAAAACCACCCAGTGGAGGGCGCGGCTTGAGACTGTGGAAGGTCGGGCTCACGGACTCCTGCGTCAGCATCTGGAATTGGCGGTGCTCCTGGGAGGGTTGGTGGTCTTGGCGGTGTACAACCTGCTGCTCTACCTGTCCCTGCGAGATCGAAGCTTTCTTTACTACGGCCTATTCATCTTGGCGGGTGGCTTTTACAGTCTGACCGCCTCCAGGGCCATCTATGGGCTCCTAGAAACTCGGAACCCGTTTTTCGTCCTCCTTGGCTCAAGCTCAATTCTGCTCATCGTTTTCTTTATCCACTTCACCCGCCATTTCCTGGATGCCCCCATCCGTTTCCCCCGGTGGGACCGCTTCTGGAGGGTCTTCCAATGGGTTTACCTTCCCATGGGCCTTGCCCTATGGCTCACACGGGGTTCACGGGAAGCCCTCTTCGCCACCATCTCCCTGAGCAATCTCATCTTCCTGTTGGGTCTGATCCTGCTCCTGGCCTTCGCCCTTCAAGCCTGGCGTACGGGCTCACGATCCGCGAAACACTTCCTTCAAGCCAACGCCCTGGCCCTGGGTTTCGGGGTTCTCTACCTCCTGGGCCCGCAGCTTCTGGGCGTTCTGGATCTGGGGTGGCTCTCGGTCCACGGTATGAAGCTTGGCATGGTGCTGCAGTTGGTACTCTTCAGTCGGGCCTTGGGGGATCGTTTCCTGGCCCTCCAATCCGAGAAGGACCGGCTGGAGAAGGACCGGATCCTGGAACTTCAGCGCCTCACCGCAGAAAAGAATCGGGAGCTGGAAGTCAAGGTGGAGGAGCGCACGGAGGCCCTGCGCAGTGCCCATGACCGTTTGCTGGAGGCCCAGGAGAAGCTGGCCCAGGTGATGGAGACACCCCGGGACCTCCTGGAGGACATTCCGGCCTGGGCCGTGGCCATGGCCGAGGAGGTCCAGCGCACCCTGGGGGTCGAGGCGTTGGCCATCTACGAAATCCGGGATGGAGCGCTGGCCGCCCTGCGGCCCCTGGTACAGGAAGAGACGCCCGACCTCACGGAGGTACTGGCCCTCCTCCAGGAGACCAGCCGCTTCCGGGACATGCTCCTGGTGCCCGCCAAGGGGCTCACCGGGGAATTGCGGGGTGTGCTCCTGGTGCGAGGACTGGTGGGCCATGCCTCCAGCGCAGCCCGGCAGCTGATCCAGGGCTTTGCCAGCCAACTGGGCAGCGCCCTGGAGATGGTGCAGGTGCGCCAGCGACTGACGGTGGCGGAAGCCCGAAGCGCCGCCAGTCTGGAGGATCTCCATGGGCGGGGGGTGGAGACCCTCAAGGTCTGCCCGCTCTGCGGACGCTGCTACCCCCATGTCCAGGTGGCTTGTCAGGACGATGGAGCCGAGCT
>CAZPUI010000388.1:0-5451 GCA_964589695.1 uncultured Solibacteraceae bacterium
GACCGGGGCGGGGATCAGTGCGGAAAGCGGGATTTCCACGTTCCGGGATGCGGGGGGGCTCTGGGAGCAGCATCCCATCGAGGAGGTGGCGACGCCGGAGGGGTTTCGGCGGAATCCTGAGCTGGTGCACCGGTTCTACAACCTGCGCCGGGCTCAGCTCCATACGGTGGGTCCCAATGCGGCCCACGAGGCCTTGGC
The DNA here is from genome assembly GCA_964589695.1 of uncultured Solibacteraceae bacterium. GTDB lineage: Bacteria > Acidobacteriota > Holophagae > Holophagales > Holophagaceae > CAZPUI01. Next base: position 199 of record CAZPUI010000388.1, read on the forward strand.
ACGGTTGGAGCGGAACTGGCCTGGGACGTTCTTTCTGGTCACCCAAAATGTGGACGACCTCCATGACCGCGCGGGCAGCCGAAACCTGCTGCACATGCACGGCGAGTTGAGGAAGGTGCGCTGCGAGGCCTGCACTGCGGTCCACATCTGGGAGGGCCCGGCGGATACGCACACACCATGTCCAGGCTGCGGAAGGGCGGGGGCGCTGCGGCCTCATATCGTCTGGTTCGGAGAGATGCCCTTCGAGCTCGATCGGATCTATCGGGCCCTAGGTCGCTGCGATGCCTTCCTCTCCATCGGCACCAGCGGGCAGGTTTACCCTGCGGCGGGTTTCGTGCAGGCCGTTCGAGAGGGTGCGGAGACTCTTGAGCTGAACCTGGAACCTGCGGACAACTCCCAGGCCTTCCGCCACCACAGGTTGGGGCCCGCCAGCCTTACGGTACCTGCCCTGGTGGAGGCCCTCCTGGAGGGGGTCTAGGCACCCGGGACGATCAACCTGTGCCGTTCAGGTTGCGTTTCGGGCCCCTGTGGCGGACCAGGGTGGAAGTCGTCGGGTTGTTGCGGGGGAGCGGCACAGGCTAGGACGCCCCCATCCCCAACAGCAAGCCGATGGCCATGGTCAGGAGGAGAATCTCCTCATCCAGCCAGGGTTGTTCCAGAAACATGGTGCGATGGGTCATCAAGACATGGGACTTGTGCATGGATCACCCTCGGCAAACATGGGGCCGCCGGGGCGGCTCCGCCACTGCGGGTGAAGGATGCTATGGTCGAGGGCCGGAGGTGGCCATGAGCAAGGATCTTTGGACGGGGGTGGGACTCGGACTCGTGATCGGTGGCTTGGCAGGATATGTCATAGGCACCCACACCAGTCGACCCGAGGCTCCTCTCCCACTGCCCGCGGCCCCCGTGGCCGCAGCCCCGCCTGCCATGGGTGGGCCGTCCCCAGTGGAGCTGCAGCAGCGCATCCTCGCCGGTGAACAGACGGTCCTGGTGGACCCCAAGAATGTGAAGGCCTGGATTGCCCTGGGCAATGACTATTTCGATGCCAAACAGGCCCAAAAATCCGTGGATGCCTATGCCAAGGCCCTGGCCTTGGATCCTCGGAATCCCAATGTCCTCACAGACCAGGGCGTGATGTACCGCGAGTTGCGGCAGTTCGAGAAGGCCATCGAGAACTTCCACAAGGCCCAGGCCATCGATTCCACCCACATCCACAGCCTTTTCAATCTTGGGGTCGTCTACGCCCACGACCTTCATGAGATCGATAAGGCCCGCCAAGCCTGGGGCCGCCTGGTGGAGCGCTTTCCCACCTCACCCCAGGCCGCCGAGGCCCGCCAGGGGCTTGAACAGCTCAAGGGCATGGATTCCAAGGCTCCCGCCGGAAAGCGATGAATTCGAACCGCTGACCGTGCCCCCGGGTTTCCTTGAACTCATGGGTGATTGCTGAACTCAAGGGGCGCCTTGGCCGAGTAACCACGCCCTACGGAAGGCTCGATTAATAGGTCCAGTGCAGTCCGAATTTCCAGCCGCGGTAGGGGGGAAGGAAGATGCACTGGCCCCCGGCACAGATCTCGCCGCCCCGGAGTCGGCCCCCGGAGAGTTCCAGGTAGCGGTCCGCCTTGAGCTGGATCCTGAGTCCCCCGCTGAACAGATGGTTCAGACCCATGACCTTGACTTCGGAGGACTGGTGGAGGAGGAAGAGGGATCCTTTGGCACTCCAGGCAAGCTGCGCTTTGTCGTCCCGTTCCCGGAATCGGAAATCGCCTGTGGCATAGCGCTTCTCCTTGGTGCTGAGTTCGAGACTCACCCGTGGGGTGAAGCGATAGGTGAAACTCGCCTCGAGTTTCTTGACGGGATACACCACATCCCGCACACCGAAGCTCAAGGTGGCGGAGACTTTGTCCTTCCAGTCCTCCAGGGTGAAGCCGCCATAGGCGTTGGAACCCCAGCGCTTACCTTCACGGATTCTGCCCGCGCTGCCAAAGAACATGAGGTCCGTGTCGGGCAGCGTGAACTGGGTATGAAGACGGTGGGTTTGGCTGTCGTATAGGTCCACCAGCTCGTCGTCCCGGTCGGCCAGGGGAGGGTTGTTCAGCTCGTTGTCGAAATTCTTGTATTTCCGTGCCTCCAGGGTGAGCACCCACTGTTGCCGGTGGAAACTCAGGTTGCCGTACGAGGCACGGCCCTCGGTGTGCAGGGGGTTCTTCCAGGTGAGTCGGGCGGATTCGCCGTAATAGCTGAGGCCGGCTACCTGCAGTTCGCCACTGAGGTTGAAAGAGGATGTGGTGCGATCTCCCAGTTGCATCAGGGTGTCCACGTCCTGGATATGGCTGGCCCGCACGCCGAGGCGCTGCCCCTTCATCCAGGTATAGGTGGTTTCTGCGCCGAATACGCGCCACTCCTGGTTCCGCTTCTCCGTACGGACCCGACCCGCCAGTGCCCGGACATCCAAGTCCGAACCATTCCAGGTGAGTTCTGCCCCCTGGATGGTGCGCTCGCGAAGGGCCTTGTCGTTCTGGAGCACCGAGAGGACCATGCCCCGTCCCAGCAGGGCATAGAAATCCCCGGCCTGGACGCTCAATCCTCCATCGGAGTACCGCACGAAGCTTCGGTAGATGCGCCATTCCGGGGGCAGTGTGGTGGAGGGGTCCTGGATGAAGAAGTTGGCGCCCCGCAGGGTGAGTCCCGCGGACCAATGTCCGTAGGTGCCTAAAAGGGCAGTGGAGTTCTGGAATTGGTCCGGGCGGGTGGCCAATTCATTCCGCTGGGCCAGGAGGTCGTTGGTCAGGGCCCATCGAAAGGTTGGGACATCCTGGCCCAGCAGGCCCAGGCCCAGGAACACGGGCAGCCAGACCTTCATTTCGCGTTCACCACAGCGTTCAGGAGATCCTGCTCATCGCCGGGCACATAGCCCGTGTGCTGGTAGACCCGCTCACCCTTGCGGTCGATCACCAGGGTGAAGGGAATGTTGCCCTTGGGGTTGAAAAGTCGGCACACCTGGCTGTCGGGGTCCAGCAGCACGGGGAAGGTGTAGCCACGCCCCTGGACGAACTGCTGGACCTTGGCCATGGAGGAGGCGTCATCGATGCTGATGGCCAGCACCAGGACATCCTTCCGGGAGGCGTGGAGCTCCTGGAGTTTTTTCAAGGCCTTGGTGCAGGGGCCGCACCAGGTGGCCCAGAAGTCGATGACGATGACCTGTTTGCCCAGGGCATCCTTCAGCCGGAAGGTGGATCCGTCCAATCGTTTCAGGCTGAAATCGGGAACCGGGCCGGCCGCGAGGACGAAGCTGAACAGGGCTGACAGCCCCAGGGCGAGGGTGCGGGACATAGGGACTCCGGGAGGGAATTAAGTCGATGCCACGAAAGAGCCGTTCCTTTTGGGTACCCTGGCGACATAAGGGGCCGTAACGGAATGACAAGACCAAGCACCAGTTTTTCCGTAACGGCCCTTATAGAAGGCTGTTGACCTTGGCCACCACTTCCGATTCCACAAAGCCCTCCCGGCGGTATTGGATCACCCCCGCCTTGTCGATGACCAGGTTCGTGGGGATGGCCTTGATCTGGTAGGTGGTGTTGGTGCTGCGCGTGGGGTCATTGATGAGTGGGAACTTCAGCCCGTAGGTGTCCGCCCAACGCTTCACATCCGCCTGGGAACACACTCCGCCCCCCTCGTTCTCCAGCAGTACCCCCAGGACCTCGGCTCCCTTGGGGACAAAATTGGCATGCATATCCTGCAGGCGAGGTGCCTCGGCTTTGCAGGGGCCACACCACATGGTGCTGAACACCAGCACCACCACCTTGCCCCGGGTGGAGGACAACGCCACGGTCTTGCCTTCGGCGTTGATTCCCGTGATTTCCCGGGCGGTGGTACCCACCGTCACACCCCCGGTGTTCCCACTGGGGGGCGGCGGTGTTGTTGTCTGGACGGCGGCGGAGCCACCTCCTCCACATTTGAGGAGCAGCGCACTCGCAAGGGCAGCGCAGGCCAACAGGGAAGGACGGGCAAGGGTCCGCATGGGGGCTCCTGGAAAGGTGGGGGGGGCCTTCAGGTCAAGGAGCTGATTATGCCTCAGGCGAAGCCCAGGGGCTTGTAGAAGTTGTCGTGACGCTGGAATTTACAAATTGGCACGAAGCGGGCCATGGGAAGGCCCCCACCCGGCACCCCTCAGCGCCGGACCAGGGGCACCGCCTGCTTCGATCCATCCTGGAAAAAGAGGTTCACGTCGTAGGGTGTGGCGCCCGCAAGGCCACCGATGTCATGGACATAGAGGTCCAGAACCTCCAGGCCGGAGACCGTGAAAGGCCGGAGGGCGCCGCTGGCATCCGTCATGACGGTCCCACCCTTGACCACCGCCATCTGCCACATGCCATTGGAGGGCAGGGTGTCCCAGACCGAGAGCGCACCCGCCTTGGCCCGGAGTTCCACGGCCTTGAGCACCCGTCCCCGGCCTTGGAAGACCACCCGGACCTGGGCATCGGGGGCGCCATTGGCCCGAACCCCTTCCCCGGGACCCACCAGGTCCCGGTCCCCCCGCAGGCTGATCAGGGTGGCCTGTCCGTCCCCGCCTGAGGCTGGCGGAGGTGGGGGTGTCACGGCGTCTTCCCCGCCGGAGACCACTGTGAACCCGGCGTTCTGGGAGCCCGCATTGCAGGACCAGGTGGCGATGTCCGAATCCACCACGGTGTAGGTGCCTGCGGGGAGGGTGAGGTTGGGGGACACCTTCCAGTTGACGTTCTGGGCACCCCCCGTGCCGGAGGTGCCCACGGCCTGCCAGGGACCGTAGATCCGGCCCTCGGCGGAGTACAAGGCGATGCTCCCTGCGGTTTGGCCCCGGCCGTGGTTCCAGTGGTAGGTCATGATCTCCCGCACCAGGGTAGGGCTCTGCAGGGCGAACTGGGTGACCCGGGTGGGGCCGTTGCCGACCCCCGCCTTGTTCCAGTTGTTGAAAAGCTCCCGGGCGGACAGGGAGGAGAGGGGCGCAAACACCAAGGCCGCACACAGGACGCCGTGCCACTTCATGGGAACCTCCGGGAATGGGTGGGGTCACCCTAGCACGTTCCGAGGCCTTTCCGGCACCGGGGATGGGGGGCTACTCCGAGGGGGGGCCCGTCAGAACCCTCCGCAGGCCTTCCAGGAATGCCGGGGCCTCCGCGGTTCCCTCCCGGGGGGCCCAGGGGGCGAACTCCTCGGGGGTCAGGGGGAGGTAGGGTCCGCTCTTGGCCTCCAGGAAGACCGTCCCCGGAAGGAGGG
>CAZPUI010000389.1:0-5424 GCA_964589695.1 uncultured Solibacteraceae bacterium
CGCGGCCGCGGATGTCGGGCAGCGGCACCACCACCTGGCGGTCGAAGCGGCCGGGACGCAGCAGGGCCGGGTCGAGCACGTCGGGGCGGTTGGTGGCGGCGATGACGATGACGCCCTCGTTGCCCTCGAAGCCGTCCATCTCCACCAGCAGCTGATTGAGGGTCTGCTCGCGCTCGTCGTGGCCGCCGCCCAGCCCGGCGCCGCGATGGCGGCCCACGGCGTCGATCTCATCGATGAAGACGATGCAGGGGGCGTTCTTCTTGGCCTGCTCGAAGAGGTCGCGCACGCGGCTGGCGCCCACGCCCACGAACATCTCCACGAAATCGGAACCCGAAATGCTGAAGAACTGAACCTTGGCCTCCCCCGCAATGGCCCGGGCCAGAAGGGTCTTGCCCGTCCCCGGAGGCCCCATCAACAGGAGGCCCTTGGGGATCTTGCCCCCGAGCTTCACGAATTTCGCAGGGTCCTTCAGGAATTCCACCACCTCCGCCAGGTCCGCTTTGGCCTCGTCACATCCCGCCACATCCGCGAAAGTGATGCGCTTCTGGTTGGTGGACAGGCCGCGGGCGCGGGCCTTGCCGAAGGACATGGCCTTGTTGCCACCCATCTGGGCCTGGCGCATGAACACGAACCAGGGCACCACGAAGACCAGGAGGGGACCCCAGAACACCAGCAGGTACATGAAGTTGTTTTCGCTGGGCTTGGCGGCCTTGAATTCCTCCAGCTGGCCCTCGAGCTTCCAGTCCAGGATGCGTTTCCCCAGGTCCTGCATCGGTGGGGCAATGGTCTTGAACTTCTCGATGGTTTCGTTCCGGGCGTTCTTGATGGCCTCCTTGTAGGTGCCCTCGATGTCCTGGCCGGAAACCGTCACACTCTTGTATTTGCCCTCGATTCCTTCCGTGATGAAGGTGGAGAAGGGCACTTCCCGCACGTTGGTCGTGGTGGGCACAAGCTTGATCGCAAGTACGACCATGGTGATGATCGCCATCCACACCAGGGCGCTTTTCAGCATTGAATTCAAGCAACCTCCCTCATCATCGTCTGAAGAAAAAAGTGTACCTTGTCAGTCGGGGTACCGGGTCAGGAGATTGGATGCCCGGAAGCGGCTCCGGGGTTGAAGGACCGCGTGAGGGTTCGCCAGGGCTTGTCAGAAGGCGTTGGACCAGCGTCAAGACAGGCGAGGACCCAGCCCCCCCAGGTTTTCGGCCGGGGGGATTTCTGGTTGAGTCGGGGTGCAAGCCAGGTGGCCAAGTCACCGATGACCGAGGCCTCCAGGGGCCAATCCAGTTCGCGGAAGGCGGCGTGAAGGATCCATTTCAGCTCCGTGGGCCCAAGCCCGCCCCGGAGCCTCAGGCCTCCCCCTGAGGCGAAATCCCAGTGCTCACCCCGCCAGGAGGCCACGGTCCGGTCCCGGAGGGCTTCCAGCTCCGCCACCTGGCGGTGGGTTTCCCACAGGTGGCGGTCCAGGGCGGGCATCTCCTGCCGCAATCGTTCCAGGACGGGGCGCAGTCGGTTCCGAGGCGTGAATCCATCCTCGTTGCTGGCGTCCTCCCGCCAGGAACAACCGATCTGGCGCAGGTAGGCGCGAAGGGCCAGGCGTCGGGCCCCCACCAGGGGACTCCAGCGAAGGCCTTGGCGGGCCGCGAGGGGGGTGAGGGCACCACAGCCCGAGCCCCGGCCCAGCCGCAGGAACACGGTCTCGGTGTGGTCATCCAGGGTGTGGCCTGTGGCCACGGCGAGGGCGCCCGCCGTTTCCGCTTCCGTTCGAAGCCAGGACCAGCGCAGCTCCCGGGCGGCGGTCTCCAGACCCTGGCCCGTGAGGCGCGCATGGCCCTTCACGTCCAGCCAGGCCTCCACGAGGTCCAGGTCCATGGCCCGGCAGAGCTCCCGCACGGAATGGGCATCCTCCTCGGCCTCGGCGCGCAGGCCATGGTCGGCGTGGGCCACCAGGAGCTGCAGATCCAGGCTCCGGCGCAGGGCCCCCAGCAGCACCAGCAGGGCCACCGAATCCCCGCCGCCGGAACAGGCCACCACCACGGTACCCTGACAGACGCCATCCCTTCGGCTCTGGATCTGACGCAGGATGTCGGATTCGAAGCGATGCACGCGCCCCTCCCCTTCAAAGCCTAGCCTGCCTGGGCTTCCAGCCAGGCTTCCAGGAGCGGGAGCACGTGGGGCAGGCTGGCCCGCCCGTGGCCGAAGCGGAGGAACTCGCCTTCCATGGCGAAGAAGTCCCCAGGCACCAGCATGATCCCCGTATCGGCCAGGAGGCGCTCGCACAAGTCCATGGCCCTTCCCCGAAGCAGACGGGGGAAGGTGGTGGTACCCGCCCGGGGGCGCTGCCACTGGAACCAGGCTGCCTGCCTGTGGAAGAAGGGCTCCAGCAGGTCCAGGTTGGCCTGGAGCCGGGCCCGGGTGCGTGCCCGAAGGGCCTCGCCATGGCGCAGGGCCAGATGGCCCAGGAATTCGCTCGGGGCGCTGCCGCAGATGGAGAGGTAGTCCTTGAAGGTCGCCAGGCGCCGGAAGAGCTCAGGATCCTGGGTGGCAACCCAGCCCAGGCGCAGGCCCGCCAGGCCATAGCTCTTGCTCAGGCAGTCCAGGGAGAGTGCCCGGGGATAGAGGGAGGCCAGGGGGGGAAGTCGATGGGCGGGATCGGCTTCGGTGCCGCGGTAGACCTCATCGGAAAAGATCCACAGGCCCCGGTCCTGGGCCAGGGCCAGCACGGCGTCCAGGGTGGGCCGGTCGAAGAGGAAGCCGGTGGGATTGTGGGGGGGGCAGAGGAGGATGGCCTTGGTGTTGGGGCGGATCGGCCCTCGCCGGACCCCCGGGTTCAGGGGCCATCCCCGGGTGGGATCCCCCCACCAATCCGAGACCTGGATGCCCCGGGAGGCGGCCACGGCATGGTGGGACTGGTAGGCGGGACGGTGGACGATGAGGTGGTCGCCCGGCGCCAGCGCGGCGTGCATGAAGGCGAAGATGGGCTCCTCGGCCCCCGTGAAGGTGAGGATCTGGTGAGGTCCCAGGCCTGGGTAATGAGAGGCAATGGTCGACCTTAGCGCTGGGTCCCCCAGGCTTTCGGTGTAGCCCAGCCAGACATGGCGCAGGCCCTCTTCCGATCCAGGCTCCAGGGCCAGGAGATCCTCCACTGCCATGGCCTCGGGATCACTGGAGCCCAGGAGGTGGCGGGCGGCGAACTCGTGCCGGGCGAAATACCGTTCCAGCGCGAAGGGCTCGAGGTTCATTGCAGGCCTTGGACGAAGGTGAGGAGGGCGGGCTGGATGGGCTTTTCGGTCCAGAGTCCTTCGGCATAGGGGCGGAGGATCAGGCTGCCCCAGTGCATGGAACGGCCCAGGATGCCCGCGCGGAAGGTCGGGTCCGAAATCCGGGTGGGGGGCTGCATCGGGTCCTGGGTGAATTGGCTTCCGAAGGCATCGAAGGCGGCCATGCGGGTGTCCCACACCTCGGAGACATCCACCACGAGGTCCGGGGGGGTGGGCGGGTTCACCCCTCCCACCCAGGCCACGGCGGTGGGGCGGAAGGCCGTCCCTTCGCAGGGATAGTTGCGCAGGCCCCCATAGTAGGCCGCCTCCCGGCCCAGACGATGGATCCGGCGGTGATCCGGATGATGGTCCTCCGGGTGGGGCAGCACCAGGATCCTGGGGCGCAGCCTGCGGAACTGGACCATGAGGGCCCGACGGCTGGATTCGTCCTCCGGGAACCTGGCATCGGGAAGGTCCAGGATCACCCTTTCCACCCCCAGGATCCGCGCGGCTTCCATGGCCTCGACCCTTCGGGTGTCCGGAGTGCCGCGGGTCCCCAGGTCGCCCTGGGTGGCATCCAGGATGGCCGCCCGTAGGCCCCGACGGGCGCAGAGGGCCAGGAGCCCCCCCGCGTGCACCTCGGCGTCGTCGGGATGCGCACCCACCACCAGGAGGTCGAGACCAGGTTCGGGCATGGGGACTCCAGAGGACCTACGCAGGTCCGGAAAGGGTGAGGTGGGTGGGCAGGGCCTTGAGTCCTTCCAAGAGCTCCTGGAGTAGCCGGGGGTCCCGGAGCCAGAGCCAGCCGGGAAGCACCCGCTCCTGGGGCCGACCCAAGGGGAAGAGCCTTTGGCGGAGTCGCTCGGGATCCCGACCGAGCCGCTGGGCCGCGGCGTACCGGGCCAGCTTGTGGTCCAGACGCGCCAGCCGCCCTCGGGTCCTTTCGAGTTCAGCACGGAAGGCGGTGGCCACGGCCTCGGGCCAGGCGGGATCCGGTGCGGGGTCAGGAAGGTGGGTGCTGGGCACTGCGCCCAAGGGGGCGCCCAGCCTTGCCCAGTCACCCTCCCGCAGGGCCTGGAGTTCATCGCCCTGGAGCTGGCAGCCCGGAGGAACCACCAGGGCGGTGGGACGTGGATGGATCGTGGGGGCCTTCAGACCCACCCGCGCCCACAGGGGCTCGGCCAGTCGCCAGTAGGCCCGTTCCGCGGGACCGAGCACCACGTCCGTTACCGGGAGCAGCAGGCTCTGCAGGAGGGGACGGAGGGCGGCACCGGGGCTGAGCCAGCAGCCGGTGGGGCAGGGGTCTCCGGGCTCCAGGCGCACCCGCTGGCCGGTGCCTGGATCCAGGCTGAACCAGGCGGCCTGGGTGCGGGGATCCAGGGGGAGGGGCTGGCCTTCCCGCACCAGGTGCTCGGCCTGGCGGATCAGGTCGTCCTCCAGACCCAGGGCCCGCCAGGCCTCCAGGGTGGCCTGGATCCGGGGACGCTCCGGGGTCTGGGTGGGGGAATAGGGCTCGAGGCCCAGGGTCCAGAGGGGGGTGCCCAGGGCCAGGACATGACCCCGGAGGGTGGGCTCCGTGGGTTCCGGGAGGGGGCCCCAGCAGGCCGTGGCCTGAGCCTGGTGGGCCTCCGTCCAGCGAAGCCAGCCCGTGGCCGTGCCCCTGGGTTCTGCAAAGCGGAACCGATGGCGCACCAGGCGATCGCCCTCATAGGACACCGTGCTCGCCACCTCCAGGTGGTCATGGTCCTCGTCGGCCATCCAGAAAAGGGCCCGACCACCCACCTCCCGGGCCAGGGCCAGGGCGGCCAGGGCCTTCACCACGGAGAGGGCCGGCGTCCAGCCCACCCCGATCTGCTGTCCTGTGACCACAAGCCGTTCCATGGGGCCAGCCTACCATCGCCCCCCGGGACCCTACAGCTTCTCCACCGGCGGTGCGATCAACCGATCGAAGTGGGGCATGTGGCCCAGGAGGGGCCTCACATAGCTCTTGTAGCTGTCGGAGATGCCGTTGCTCCCCACCAGGAACTCGGAGGGAAGGGGCTTGGTCCCGGCGGCCACATTCTCGATGTCCGTCAGGAAGTAGTCCACGGTGTAGTCCCCCGTGCGCTTGATGGCCACGCTGCCGTTGCGCTGCTGCCACACGGCAAACTGCACGGCACTCTCA
>CAZPUI010000390.1:0-3222 GCA_964589695.1 uncultured Solibacteraceae bacterium
GGTCCCCAGGAGGGGAATGGGCAGGTGCTCCAGGCGCTCGCTCAGGCCGTGGGAGGCACCGTGGAGGAGGATGCCCCCGCCCACCAGGAACATGGCGGCGGTGCCGGCGACGCTCAGCAGGCGCATGAGCTTGGGGGTCACGGTGAGGAGGAAGGCGCCCAGGGCGCGGTTCAGGCGGGCCCGGCGCCGGGCCAGCAGGGCCCCCAGGTCATCCAACTTCACCAGGATGGCCACGAAGCCGTAGACCCCCACGGTCATGACCAGGGCGATGGCCGCCACCACGGCGATGCGGGTGCCCAGGGCCGCCTGCTGCACGGTCCCCAGGGCGATGACGATGATCTCGGCGATCAGGATGAAATCCGTGCGGATGGCCCCCTTGATCTTGGTGCGCTCGTGGGCCAGCAGATCTGCCTCCCCCTCCACAAGGGCCAGGAGGGTCTCCACATGCTCCTTCCGTTCTGCCCTTCGGTGGGCCCAGGCGTGCCAGAGCTTCTCGAAACCTTCAAAGCAGAGGTAGGCCCCCCCCAGCATCAGGAGGGGGGTCACCAGCCAGGGCAGAAAGACACTCAGGGCCAGGGCGGTGGGCACCAGAATGGCCTTGTTCAGGAGCGAACCCTTGGCCACGGCCCACACCACGGGCAGCTCCCGCTCCGCCCGCACCCCCGCCACCTGTTCGGCATTCAGGGCCAGGTCGTCCCCCAGCACCCCCGCGGTCTTCTTGGCCGCCACCTTGGTGAGCAGGGCCACATCGTCCAGCACGGAGGCGATGTCATCGATCAAGGTCAGCAGGCTGGTTCCGGACATGGGCTCCTCGGAGCCACCAGTGTAGGGTCAGGCACACGTCCAAGGGCTGGGGACCTCTTTCCCTTCTTCCCGCATCCTGCTTTCCCATGGCTTCCACACCATAGATTTGCTGGCGGGTTCGTTGGATGCCATGTCCGTCTACGTCACCGACGATTCCTTCGCACTGGGCCAGGCTGGAACGACCTATGTCCAATACTCCCCCGCTCGGTGGGAATCGATTTCAACGGCGAGAGCCTTTTCACCACCCCAGCCCACCCACGAGGCCGCGGCATCCAGCATCTGAACTCCTGGAATTCTTCGCCCTCTTAAACTTAGAAACAGCGAGCGTTGGCTCACTGCTCATCATCAATCCAGGATGGCAACTCGATTGGCGTCTCTGCCGCAAGCAGGAAATCTCGTTCAACACGGTGCAAGTTGCGAATGTAGCGCGGAAGATCGTCCGCCCTCGCATCCCCAAGAAACCCGTCCATGGCGGACCGGAAGCGCTCGACCAAGCGCTCTGGGTCCACAAGCTCCAGCCGAACCATGGCCTCGATGTCATCGATGTCGTTGGCGTTGAAGCGCTTCAACTTGGTGACAACCGTATCCAGCACGCTAAGCACCTCGACACGGAAATGGGCCAACTGAGCATCGAGTCGGAGGGCCCATCCCAGGCTCGGTCCAGGTCGATCAGGAAGGGGTCAATGGGCAGCGTGCGAGGCCCTCAGCGCTTGAACGAAATCCTCCGGTTGAATGCTGGTGAGAATGGCCCATTTGCGGGAGACAAGAGAGGCACCTTGCTCCAATTCCTCTCGGGTCTTCCTGGAGAGGATGGTGGCAGAGAGGGCGTCGGGCAGCGCTGGAATCCCTTCCGGGAGTGCGCGCACGGCGACGCGTTCCAGGAACTCCGTGATGGCCCACTCGGCCTTCCGGTAGCCCTGGGCCTGCCTACGAGGCAAGGAGCTTTCAAATTCTGTCCGGAGCGCGTCCCTAGTGTTTTCAAGCAGCCAGGCGAATCGGCGCTCCAGGCCTAGTTTCACGAACTCCGACCACACTTTGGGGAGGTTCATCCGCTCGATGTTCTGCGTGATGACTGCGGCCAAGGCCGTGATCTGGCGTGATGACCCGGCGTCCGACAGTGTCTCCCGAATCGCATCCTCCACCCGCGCCAGGCGCTCGCTTGGCACCAGTGTTGGATCCTCGTTCAGGTGGGCAGCGCCATGCCGGGCGAGCGCATTCTGAATGGCGCTTGGGGAACCCGCGGGGCCCTCGGCGAAATGGCTGACCGGGACATTGAAGAGCCGCAGGATCGCCAGGAAATGTTCTGCGCTAAAGGACCCTTGGCCTCGCTCAATCTCCGAGTAGCGGTTCTGGGAGAGGTCCAGCGTCGAAGCAACTTCCTGCTGGGTCAGGCCTCGCTCCTTTCGAAGGCGACGGACCTTCTCGGCGATCTCTGCTCTGCTGATGGGGAAGGATGGGGTTGGCATATCGACATTTCGATTTTTTTATCGATATACCGATATTTTATGTCCATCTTCCACTTTGTCAATAGATAACAACAAACAGGAAAACCCGCGTGGCGCGCCCGCCAGACCCAGGAGATCCCCTGCCCCATCCGCCTGAAGGCAGCCGTGTTCAGATCATGGCTCTGTCCCTGAAACGTGACGACCCAAAAAGGTGCGCCGGCCCGGGGGCCGGCGCTCTGGATTCAAGGATCGAGCCCTACTTCACCAGCAGGCTCACCTTGTCCACCACGAAGGAGGTCTGCTTGTAGGCATCCTCGGTGGCCCCGAAGTAGAGCCGAACCGTCTGGCCGCGGTAGGCGCTGAGGTCGAAGGTCTTCAGCTGGTACCCGGAGGCCGACTGGGCGTTGCTGTAGGTGGCGAGGGTCTTCAGCAGGGAACCCGTGCTGGAGCGGACTTGCACGGCCAGGGTGTCGTAGACCTGGGTGTCCAGTTCGTCCGTGTCGATGTGCAGGTAGAAGCTGAAGGTGGCCGAAGTCGCCGTCATGGGGATGGACACGGACTGGTAAAGGGCTTCGCTCTTGGCGGAGCCGTAGCCCCCGAGGTAGGCGCAGCGGCTGCCTTCGAAGGCAGGCTCCGGATGGGTGCCGGTGGACCAGTTGCCGATGGCGGTGGTGGCGCCGGCCCAAGGGCTGGTGCCGCTCTCGAAGCCGCCGTTCACGACCTTCTCGGTGCCACTGGGGGCGGCGTTCACCGTAAGGGTGGCTTCTCCGCTGGTGAGCTTCTGGGCGGGACTGGAGGCATCCGTCACGTCCACCTTGAACTTGGCGCCGCTGTCCGCCAGGGCGGTGGTGAAGCTGTAGGTGGCGGAGGTGGCGCCGCTGAGGGCGGAACCGTTCGGGTACCACTGGTAGGTGTAGGGAGTCTTCCCCCCGGAAGCCGCCCGGGTCCAGGGGCATGTCACACACTGGGTGCC
>CAZPUI010000390.1:3232-5424 GCA_964589695.1 uncultured Solibacteraceae bacterium
GACTGGTTCAAGGACATCACCGTCCACGCCCCAGCCACGGTGAAGGAGGCCGTCTGCCCTGCGGTCACGGTGACATGGGCGGGCTGGGTGGTGAGCTTGAAGGTGGAATCCGCCAGGGTCAGGGTGGCCTCGTTGCTGGTGGCCGTCTTCGCCGGACTGGAGGCGTCGGTGACCACGGCCTTGAACTTGGCACCCCCATCCCCGGAGGCCACGGTGAAGGTGTAGGTGGCCGAGGTGGCGCCACTCACGGCAGATCCATTCCGGTACCACTGGTAGGTGTAGGGGGTCTTCCCGCCCGTGGCCTCCACGGTGAAGCTCACGCTGTTCCCCACGGACGCAGACACGTTCGCCGGGTGCTTGCTGATGGCCACACCCGTCAGGGGGCCGGGATCCGTGCCCACGTTGATGGCGGCAAAGGCCCGCTGCACGGCATTCACCTCCACACTGCCAGCCCCATACAGGGCCTCGGCGGCGGCCACGCAGTGCTGCTGGGCCTTGGCGTAGTTGGTACTCGACGTGAAGCGCTTGGTGTTGGCGTTGAAGAGGATCCGGAAGGCTTTGTCGTTGCCAATGCCCGTCATGGCGCCCTTGGTGAGGTACTTGCTGTAGTACTCGCTGCTGGAACTGGCGTTGGAACCCTGGGACAGGAAATAGAACATGCGGTTGCCCGGGCCGCTGCTGTAGTGAACATCCAGGTTGCCCAGGCTGTTGGACCAGGCATCGGGGCTGTTCCCGTCCTTGCTGGGCTTCCACATGTAGCGCAGGGGCTTGCCATTCCGGGCGATCTGCTTGCCCGTCATCCAGTCGTTGCCCCCTTCGGGCAGGGTGCTGGCCCCATTGCCCTTGTTGGCGTAGTTCTCCACCATCTCCCCGGTCCAGTCGGAGAACGATTCGTTCAGGCCACCCGATTCCCCGCTGTAGGTGAGGTTGGACGTGGCGGATGTCACGCCATGCCCGAACTCATGGCCGATGACATCCAGGCTGGCCAAGGTGTAGAAACCCGTGTTGCCATCGCCGATCACCATGCACTTGCAGTCGTTCATGTAGTAGGCGTTGTCCACCTTGTTGCCGTAGTGGACGCCCACGTAGCCCGGGCTGTTCCGGCCGTCCATGCTCTTCCAGGCCACGACGTTGTTCAGCATGTCGTAGGTGTTCATCAGGCCCCACATGGCGTCCACGGCGGCCGTCTGGCCATTGGCGGCGGTGGTGCTGCCGCCGTTGTACTGGGCGCCGTCCCCCCAGGTGTTGTCGGCATCGGTGTAGAGGGTGCCGGTGCTCTTCTCCTGGTTGTTCAGGTTGATGATGTAGTTGCCGCCATTGGCGCCCCGGGTGGGGTCCTTCATTTCGTAGGTGTTGCCGTTCTGGTTGGTGCTGAGGGAGACGGTGCCGCTGTACTGGCTCTTGCTCGTGCCCTTCGCGGAACCGGACACCATGGTGTTCCAGCGCTTCAGGACCTCACCGGTGTGGGCGTCCACGATGACATCGTAGAAATCCAATCCCTTCTGATCCCCGGTGGCGCGCACCGTGACGTGGTAGGCCAGACGGTACCCCGTCACCACCTCCTCCACATCGAAGGCATTGAGCTGGGCTTCGGCCTTGCGTTCGGCCCCGGCCACCCGGACCCTCTGGGTCAGGGGATACACCACCATCTCCACCTGGCTGGGGAACACGAAGCGGGATCCAGGTTCCAGGCCCCGCTGGGCCGTGGCCAGGACCTCGCTGGCGCTGAGGCTGGGCTCCGTATGAACCCGCACGCCCTTCAGGAGACCCCCGGTGAGGGTGTTCCTGCGGTTGCCCAGGGCATCGGTGTGGACGATGGCCTCCGAGCCCCAGACCCGCACGCCCTGGTGGGTGTGCTGCAGGCGGTGGTGCAGATCACCCTTCTCGTCGGGCACCACATGGAAGGTCTGGAACGCATCGTAGGCGCCGAGCCCCAGCTCCGAGCGCGCCGCCAACAGGGCGGCTTCCACGGACGTGACGGGTCTTCGCGTCTGCTCGGGCTGCTGGGCATGGACTGACAGGGCGCCGACCAGAACGACGGCGAGCACAGTTAACCTACGGGTCATGATGACCTCCTTGGGGGGTGGCCCGGGTGGCCGGGCATGGGGGCACGCTGTCTCCTGGCCCGAATCAGGGCCAGGACCGCCGCATTCGCCTTGGGAATGATGCGTTTGACTCGGGTGGGAAAGAGA
>CAZPUI010000391.1:0-1025 GCA_964589695.1 uncultured Solibacteraceae bacterium
TGTGGTACTGTCGAACCTTAAATCCAGCGGGATTCCCCAGTCCCAGTGCCCTCTTCCGCCTTGAGAACAACCAGCAGGTGGGCCCCCTCACCGAGGCCCAGGTCCAGGCCATGGCCTCCCAGGGCCGAGCCAACGCCGCCACCATGTGCTGGGCCGATGGCATGGCCGCCTGGGCCCCCTTGGGCCAAGCCTTCCCGGGCCTCCTGGCCGCCACCAATCCGGTGGTACCCGTGGCGCCCGCCGCCTGGGGCCCTCCCCCGGGGGGCAGCACCACCTTCGAAATCATCAAGAACGACTACTTCCGCATGCCCAAAATCACGCTGCAGGCTGAGGAAGTGATCCTGGAGGCCGGTGCCCTTCATTACATGCTGGGCCAGATCGAGATCATCAGTGAATTGCCCTCCGTGGGCGGTTTCCTCAAGTCCGCCCTCACCAAGGAGAGGGCCGTGCGCCCCCGGTACCGAGGCACGGGGGAGGTCTACCTGGAACCCACCTTCTCGGACGTGAACCTCATGGAGCTCCGGGGCGAAACCTGGGTCCTTGACAAGGGCGCCTTCCTGGCCTGTGACCGCACGGTGGAGGTGGGGATGTTCACCAACAAAGCACTCTCGGGGCTCTTCGGGGGCGAGGGGTTCTTCCAGACCCAGGTCTCGGGCACGGGCAAGCTCTTCTTCCTGTCCCCCGGCCCCCTCCAGAAGATCGAACTCAAGGGAAACGAGACCCTCACGGTGGATGGCAGCTTCGCCGTGGCCCGCACCGCCAGCCTGGACTACGAAGTGAGCAAGGCCACCAAGGGCCTCTTCGGCTCCCTCACCTCGGGCGAGGGCCTGGTGAACAAGTTCCGCGGTCAGGGCACGGTGCTCCTCGCCCCCGTCCCCAACCGCTTCACCGCCTTCATGCGGGAATTCAGCGGCCTCCACCAGGCCCTGGCCAGCCCCGGCAAATCCTAAGCCGTCGCATCACAACAAATTCCCCATGCCATACCTGGCGCCTCCAAAGGGCCCGCAGAAAAAAGATAGTAATCC
>CAZPUI010000391.1:1035-5414 GCA_964589695.1 uncultured Solibacteraceae bacterium
GCCTGCGCAGTCCCGGCGTGCAGGGATCGGAATCGGTGGACGCTGCACTGTCGCCGCCCCTGGCCCGCACCGGCAATTCCTAAGCCGCCGCTTCCAATCCAATTCCCCATTCAATACCTGGCCCGTCACAAGGGGCCGCAGCAAAATGATTTGAATTCCACAACGCATCGAGGCGCGGCCCCCAAGGAGGTCCCATGTTCTGCTCCAACTGTGGTGGTCCCCTCCAGCCCGACCACCGCTTCTGCATGTCCTGCGGGACGCCTGCGGCCCCGCCCCCCCAACCCTTCGCGCCGCCGCCAACGCCTCCGGCCTATCCCCCTGCGCCGGGATTCCCAGGCCAGGGCCACCCCCCACAGGCCTCCGGCTACCCACCGCCGCCCGCGCCGAGCTATCCACCGCCGCCCGCTCCGGGCTACCCGCCCCCACCCGCCCCTGGCTACCCACCCGCACCAGGTTATGCGCCCACACCAGGCTACGGAGCGCACCCTGGGGGGAACTGGCCAGCCCCCCCGGCACTCCACTGGGCCGTGGTCCTCGTGGCCACCATCTTCACCCTTGGGCTCTTCGGTTTCATCTTGCTCTGCTTGCAGGCCGCCTACGCCCGCCGCATCGATGGCACGAGCCGGGCGCGGGTCTTCATCGTCCTGGGGGTGGTAGCCAGCCTCTTTTACTACATCGTCTCCATCGCCACCGTGCGGGGGACCTTCGGCTATGGTTCGAGCGGGCTTGTGATCGGCGGGCTGCTCACCTTCCTCTGCTTCGTGGTGATGGCCTTCTTCAACTTCAGTGCCATTTTCAGCATCCGACGCTCGCTGCTGGACCATTTCAACCAAGTGGAACCCATCGGCCTGCGCCTGTCGGGGGTCATGACCTTCTTCTTCAGCGTGTTCTATTTCCAGTACCACCTCACCCGCATCGCGGATTGGAAACAGGGGCGACGGTAGGGGTCGCGCCCCAATCACATGTGCGGCTCAATTCATCTTGTAGCGGCCCCCTTGCACCTGACCCGTTGTTGAATGGTGAGGTTGTTCCGATGCCACGGCTTGACCCCATGCGCGCCCCTGCTGTCCCTGTTCTGCTTCTCCTGGTGGCCGCTCCGGCCTGTGATTTCGGCAAGGAACCCACAAGGGCCGTGTTGGACGCCATCTACGCCGGCCGATTGGCAGAGGTGGAGCACCTGCTCCCCAAGCTGAAGAACCTCAATGCCCCGGACGACCATGATGGAGGGACCTTCCTCCACCGGGTGGCAGGGACGGGGGATCCAGAATTGCTCAAGCGCCTGGTGGCCCGGGGGGGCGACCGAAGGGCAAGGCTGGGCATCGCCGCGCTGCTCATCACCCGGGGGGCCGATCCCAGGGTCGCCATGAAGGATGGCAGCACCGCCCTCCATATCGCGGCTCACCAAGGGGACTCCGAGATGATCGATCTCCTGGTGGAAAAGGGCGCGGACCTCAAGGCGTTGGACATGAACGGCCACACCCCCCTGCACATCGCCGTGCTCTTCGGCGACGAACCGTTGGCCATGGAGACCTTGCTTCGCCTCGGTTCCGACCTGGAGGCCCAGGACAAGGATGGCTGTACGGCCCTACATCTGGCAGCCCGGGCGCGATCCGAGGACACCACCATGGTGGAAGGGCTGTTGGCCAAGGGCGCCCGGGTGGGGGCCGCCGACCACGAAGGCCAGACGCCCCTCCACGAGGCCCAGGCCGCCGGACGGGAGGACCTCGTTCGACTTCTGGTCGCCCGGGGGGCCGATCCCAAGGCCAAGGACCGCAAAGGGCGCACACCCGAGGACCTGAGGAAAGTCCCCGGCGCCTGAGCGGGCAAGCCATTGCGAAAAGCTTGAGCAATTCGCTGGCGGTCCAGCATAAGGGGCCGCAGAAGAACAACCTGAACAGCACAGGCTGTTCCTGCGCGGCTCCTAACCGATGAGCTCAAGCTCAACACCACCCACCTTGCCGCGAGGATGCTTCGGGGTCCTGAACGTCAAGGTGCCACCTGGGTGAGGAAGCACGACTGCACGGGGCGTGTCTCCTCTATGATTTCCGTTGTTTCTCCAGCGCCTCCAGCCTCGCCCGGCCACTCTGGTTTCCGGGGCTCAACGCGAGCGATTTGCGGTAGCAGGTGATGGCGCGCTCCATGCGCCCTGCTTCGGCTGCAACCTCGCCAAGGCTGTCCCAGGCGTTCCAAGAGCCCGGGTAGAGCTTGACGGTGTGCTCCAGGACGAAGAGGGCCTGTTCGACATGCTTCGCCTTGAGCAGCTTGTAGCCGAGCGCAACAAAGTCGTCTTCGTCGAATACGGGGCCGCCGCGGTCACGTTTGGCGAGCAGATCCTGGAAGGCTCGGTCAGCCGACGCGAGGTCTCCCCCAGCCAGCGCCTTCTCGAGGTCCGCGGCCGCCGACCCGTACTTCTGCTTGCGGATCGCCGCCTTCGCCGCTTCGAACTGCGTCACTTCCATGGGGTGCATCGGCTCCAAATTCTCGCCCCTGGCCATGATCGCTTCGGCGGCAGCGAGGTTGCCGCTGCCCAGGTAGGCCCGGGCGAGCATGGCGTAGGTGGCTCTGAACTTGGGAAATTCATCCAGTGTGGCCAGCAGCAGTGCGATGGCCTCGGAGTACTGTTTGCGCCCCAACAGCGGCCCGACCTGCTGCAAAGCCTCGTCGGGAGCGAAGAAATACCGACCGCTCCGATCGGCGCGTAGGCGCTTGATTTCGGCCTCAGCGGCCGCTGCCCCCTTCTCCCGGGCCGTCTCGAGGTAGGTTTGGACCACCGAGGTCTTGAGGTTCGCGAGGCTGCTCGATTCATCCTGGGGCGACGGCGTGCCCTTTTCGAGGAGGTCCAGCGAAAATTCGATCGGCCGGTCGATGCCTGCCGCAACATCGGCGGCGTTGTTGACGATGCGCAGGTCGGGCGGGATTCCGATGCCGTCCCAGTTGATTCCGTTGTGGTCGGTCGCCCGGTGGAACGACACCCAGAGCGTCCAGCCGTTGGGCATGGGGTCGGGAAACTGGGCCGAGAAGGCCCCCTCGGTAAGATCGCCCACGACGGTAACGTGTGGCTGCACGCGCATCGCCAGCGTGAATAGCTCGGCGGCACTCGCCGTGAAGCGGTCGGTCAGCAACACCGTGGGCTTGGTGAATTGAGCTGGGCCGGAGGGCATGACGTTCCGGTGGTCGGTCGCCAGAAGGTCGTCGTGCTCCACACCATAGCGCGTACGGATGCGCATGAAGTGCCGCTTCGTGTCAGCGAATCTCCCGGCCACCGCCTCCGCCGTTCGCCCGGTTCCCCCCGTGTTATGCCGCACGTCTACGACGAGTGCGCGCGCGGTCGCGAACTGCGCCACCGCGGCATCGACCGCTTGGTAGAGCGGGTCGGGGCTGCCCTTGAAATCGAAGATGTGGAGGTAGCCGACGTCGGGCGTCAGCCATCCGAAGGTCACCTTCCCATTGATCGCCTCCGTCGCCTTGCCATGTAGATACTTGGATTTCACCAAGTCGCGAGAGAGTCCCTGGGGCTTGACCCCCTCGAACAGACCACCACACTCGCGCCGCGGCCCCGCCTGCAGGCACACGTGCGCATCGTTGAGGTGGCCCAGCATCGTCATCAGGACGCGCCACAGCTGCTCGTCGGTCGTGGCAGGGGTGACTTTCGCCCGGTAGACGCGGTGCAGCGCGTCCCAGTCGACCCGCTTGGGGCCGAACTGCCCGTAATTGCGATCGAGCCGACTCCAGACATATTCAAAGTTCAGGACAGGATCCTTCGGATGGGTGCTTTCTGCAGAACGCGGGCCTCCAGCAGGCCCCGAGGGCGCTTGGCCCCAAACCCACAGGCCGGCGGTCGATAGAAGGGACAACAGAACTGGTTTCTGCAGGATGCCACGCCATAGCTGCATGAGCCTTCTCCTTGAATTGCCGGGCGAGTGGCGGATGTTCAGGCCATCCCTTGGCTTCGCATTCCCTTGATGAGGTCCAGGGCATAAGGTGGTCCGCCCACCGATGGAGGACCACCCCGGATCGGTGGACGTTCCACACGCGCCGGTGAAGTCGCCTGCAATTTCGGCGAGGCCGCGGAGGTAATCCGGCAGTGCGAGCTTCCCCATCCCCCAACACACAAAAGGGCGCCAAGCGACTGAAGGCACGGTCCTTTCCGCACCTTCAGCGTCTCAGTTGTCGGTTCCCATCCGTGCAAGCAGGGCCGCTACCCCTTGGCCTTCTTCCCGCTCGAAAAGGGCGGCACCGGCTGGGGTTTCAGGGGCTTGATGGGCTCCTTGGCGAGCTTTTCCTTCAGCATCTGGATGGCCGTCTCCAGCTGGCGGTCACGCCCGAGGAAGGTCTCGTGGGGCAGGTTGGCCACCTCCACATCCGGCTCCACCCCATGT
>CAZPUI010000392.1:0-5408 GCA_964589695.1 uncultured Solibacteraceae bacterium
TGCCGAAGATCTGGTCGTAGTTGTCCCAGTAGAGGTCCGGCACCACCAGCGTGTCACCAGGGCTGAAGAAGAGGTCGGCCCCCATGCTGATGGCATGGCAGATGCCCGCGGCCACCTGGCCCAGGCCCACCAGCTCCATGCGGGCATCCTCCTTCGCCAGCTTGGCATGCCAGGCCGCCCGGGCCTGGTCCCGGCCCTGGATGGGGGAGTAGAGGAAGGCGTCCTTGGCGGAGAGTCCCGCCAGTTTCTCCGCCATGGGGGCCAGGGTGAGGGGCTGGCCCTCCCCATCCGTGATCTGGCCGATGGTGGCGTTGATGTGGCAGCTCTTGGCCTGGCCCGCCTGGTAGGGAATGCCCTTGGGGAAGAAGGAACGCTGGCCCAGGGGAGACAGGGCCTCCAGCACGAAGGGTGCGATGTTCTTGAGGCGGGTGTTGCGTTCGATGGCTTCCGGATGAAGGTTCACGTCGACCTCACAAAAGGGGATGGCCCGGGCGGATCGGGGCACCAGGGACGGAAGTGGGAACGCTCTCCAAGGGCTGATGTGGGGTGCGGATGGAGAACCGACCCAGGATACCAAGGGGGGCCCCGGTCGGAACCTCCCTTGGCTGATATGTCAGACCATTACCAGATCTCAGGGCGCAGGGCCTGGGGCCGCACCATGGGGTCCCCGTCCTTCAGGCCAAAGGCCGCATGGAATTCGGGGAGGTTGGCCAGGGGACCCAGGATGCGCCAGGGGCCGGGGCTGTGGACATCGGTCTTGAGGCGGACGGACAGCGCCGCATCCCGGATGTGCTGGCGCCAGACCTGGGCGGCCCCGATGAAGAAGCGCTGCTCCCCCGTGAAGCCTTCGATGACCGGCGAGGGCTTGCCGCCCAGGGAGGCCTGGTAGGCCGCAAAGGCGATCTTGAGGCCCCCCAGGTCGGCGATGTTCTCCCCCAGGGTCATCTTCCCGTTGATGCGCTCGCCCTTCAGGGGCTCGAAGGCATCGAACTGCTTCACGATGAGGTCCGTGCGGGCCTCGAATGCCTTGCGGTCCTCGGGGGTCCACCAGTTCTTCAGGTTGCCCTCCGCGTCGTACTGGCTGCCGCTGTCGTCGAAGCCATGGGTCATCTCATGCCCGATGACGAAACCGATGGCGCCGTAGTTCACCGCGTCATCGGCCTTGGGATCGAAGAAGGGGGGCTGCAGGATGCCCGCCGGGAAGGTGATGTCGTTGTTGGAGGCGCTGTACGAAGCGTTCACCGTGGCGGGGGTCATGCCCCATTCCTTGCGGTCGATGGGCCTGCCCAGGCGGGCCTTGTTGTCCGCCACCTGCCAGCGCGCTGCCCGGCTCAGGTTGCCGTACCAGTCGCCCCGCTTGATCTCGAAGTCGTACTGCTTCCAGGCATCGGGATAGCCCACCTTGACCCCGAAGGCCTCCAGTTTCGCCAGGGCCTGGGCCTTGGTGGCGGGGCCCATCCAGGCCAGGTTCTCGATGCGCGCCCGCAGGGCCACCTTCAGGTTGGCCACCAGGGCCTCGATCTTTACCTTGGCCTCGGGGGGGAAGGCCTTGCGGACATAAAGCTGGCCCAGGCTCTGGCCGATGGTGCCGTCCACGACGCCCTGCACGCGCTTCCAGCGGGGCTCCTGCTCGGGCGTCCCATTCAAGGCCTTCCCGAAGAACGCGAAGGCCTCGTCCTCGAAGGCCTTGGGAAGGGCCCGGGAGGCCCCCCGCAGCAGGTTCCAGCGCAGGTAGGTGCGCCACTGGGCCACCGTCACCGTGGGGGCCACCTGGGCGAAGGCGGTGAAGAAACTGGGCTGGCCGACGCAGACTTCCCGAAGGTCCAGCTTCCGGGCCGCGAAATAGCCCTTCCAGTCGAAGCCCGGGGCCAGCTGCTGCAACTCGCCCAGGGTCTTCAGGTTGTAGCGCTTCACGGGATCCCGCTGCTCCGTGCGGCTCCAGCTCGCCTGGGCCAGGCGCGTCTCCAGGGCCAGGATCTCCTGGGCCTGCGCCTTGGCCAACCCGGGTTTGGTTCCGGCCAATTCGAAGACCCGGGCCACGTGCAGGAGGTACTGGGCCCGGATCTCCTTGGTGCGGGCGTCCTCCTTCAGGTAATAGTCCCGGTCCGGCAGCCCCAGTCCGCCCTGGCTCAGGTACGCCAGGGTGCGCTGGCTCTGCTTGGCGTCCTGGCCCACCCGGAAGCCGAAACCCCCGCCCAGGCCCCGGTCATGCCAGGCTGCCAGGACCCCGGGAAGGTCCGTGATCCGCTTCAGGCCGCTCAGGAGCTTGAGGTCCGCCGCCAGGGGGGAGAGTCCCTTGCGTGCGATGGCTGCTTCGTCCATGCCCGAGGCATAGAGGTCCGCCACCTGCTGCTCCACCGACCCCTTCTTCCAGTCCGCGCGGGCGCTCAGGTCCCCGAAGACCGTCTTGAGGGTGCGGGCCGTCAGGTCCCGGACTTCCTCAAATCCCCCGTACCGCGCCTGGTCCGCCGGGAAGGGCATGCGCTTCAGCCAGCCCCCCACGGCGTACTTGTAGAAATCCACACCGGGCTTCACCCCCGGATCGAGGTTGGCCTTGTCGAAGCCCAGGGTCGGAGACTGGGCCGCCAGAACCACGCTCAGGGCAGGGAGGACGAGGAATCGAAGGATGCGCATGGGAACCTCGTGTTGCGATGGATAGACCTAGTGAAGCCAGTCTTGCACGGAACACCCATGCATGGGCTAGGTGCAGGTCAATTGCCATGGCGGCGAAGGTGACCTTCAGGATGCAATGCCCTCCGCGTAACCAAGAGGTGCGATTCAGGCCACGAACCTTCTATTTGGATACTCCGGGAGGGGTATTGGTGGATTTGGGCACGGTCTTCTGTTCGGGAGGATCAAGAACGCCCCTGAAGGGAATGGCCTGCCCAGAATTCGAGAACTCGAAACGAAAGGCTGTTCCCTTGCTGGAGATTTTTTGATCCAGTCCGCGGGGTGGTGGCAGAGGCGTCACCGCTCCTTCGCCATGCAAGCTGACTTCCCACCACTGAATTTCAGGAAAGGCACGGTCCGTTTGAAACGGTTTTCCAGGTCCGTCCTGGCTTTCGCGTTTCCTCCAGTAGGCTTCGTAACCTCCACCAGGCCATTCCTTTGGAAACAACGCTGGCGCCGCTTGCAGGGCATCAAGGGTTCGTGCTGCAACCCATAAATCTCCCGTAGGTGCTACCTGCCAGTCCAAGATGACTGCAGGGTGAGCCGCAATGTCACCTAGATTTTTGATTTCGGAGGGCTTGTATATGTGCAGCGTTCTTTTGATGTTTCCATTCTGATCTAATAGGAAAACAGCCCCAGTGGTTCTACTTACAATAACCAGACCTTTGGGCGTTTCACGCATGCACCACCTATCGTTATCGAATCCCCTAAACCATGAAAGTTCGACTGGTATGGAGCTTGGATACTCTATCTCATTGCACCGGAGTCGCTTAGGATCGAATCGATCGGCGGGAATAGTTTTTCTATCTTGGTCGCCTAAGAATAGGAGGCGGAATGGTGAGTTTTTATCAGAAGCATCCCAAATGCAAAAATACGCTCTTCGGCCCTCTAGGATGTATGGACTTCCGCCCGAGGCCATTGCCACAAAAGTTGAATCGGATAAAGCGGAAATGGACCAAGCCCCTTCCATGACCCTGGGGACTCGATGTAGTACTTCCCATTGGGAATTTTGGTTAAGCTTTAACACCCTAAAGCATGTTTCGAGGGGTGCTAATGACTTTCCTTGAGTTTTCGGTTCATTCGTTTCAAGGGGATGATTGAATGCTAAAAAGCGAACAGGATTCACAGAAATAAAATAGCCACTCAACCCCTTGGGCGCTTGGATCTTATCCTTTATTCCATTTTTATTATTCACAGAGATGAACGATCCGAAACTGTCGACAAAGGTATATGGATTATTATGAATTCGGTAGGAATTGCCATCAACCATGAGCATGATGGTATTACGTGAAATGAGGTCGATTTTCTCGCTCTGATTAAATGACGTGTTCTGCTTTTCCTTAACTCCAGGTCCTTGCGCGAATGCCTCCAGAAGGGTAAACATCCACACAAAAGCATTACAAAATCTCATGGATAGACTCCGCATGATGGAGAATTTTTGAAATGTCTCAACAGGTCAATGGAATAGGTGCCTCTTCCTTGAACTTCGGATGCATGATTGTGCTTCAAGCTGAATTCCCTTCTGGGTGCGTGTCTATGCGAAATATACATCGTATCGCTTCGGAGGATAGGGTTCGATGGAGATTTAAGTCGAAAATGCAATCACGGCTAAATCATGAAAAATATTTGTGATGATTTGTTCAAGCCGGACCAACGCTTGAAGACCTGTTGATGTCAACGGTCGAACTGTTGAGATGCTCGTCTGGGGGGCACATTTTCCAAGTTTTGCCCGGTCCCTGCTTGGAAGGGCTGGTGCCCTGGCTCAGGACGTTTCGCCAAATGCGTGCCAGGAAAGGGAACGAACATTATCAATCAAGGACTGTCTCTTCCTGATGCCTGGGGATGCAAGGCTGGAGGTGTGGAACCTTCGCCCCCCGGACCACCCGAGCGGGCACTTCCATGGTCCACTCCCTACAATTGAAAATTCGGAACGAATTTTCACGGAGGCCCCCATGTCGCTCCTTCCCTTCACCCAGAAGGCCAACGAGGCCGTCGTCAACGCCCGGGAGCGGGCCCTGGGGGACCAGCATCCCGAACTGGTGCCCCAGCACCTCTTCCTGGCCCTCCTGGCCCCGGACATGGGGTTGCGGCCGGTGCTGGAGCGGGCGGGCCTCACGGGAGAAGCCTTCCAGGGGCTTCTGGAGGGCGCCGAGGCCTCCGTGGCCAAGTTGCCCCGGGCCGTGGGGGGCGCCGAACCCCAGCCGGGTCCGGGCTTCCGACATTTCGTGGAAGTGGCTTCGGACACGGCCCGGGGGCTGGGGGATCGCTACCTGGCCACGGACGCCATGCTCCTGGCCTTCAGCAATGCGGCCACCGAGGCCAAGAAGCTGCTGGCCAGCTTCGGGATCGAGCGTCCCAAGCTGGAGGCCGCGATCCGGGAGTCCCGCAAGGGCAGTCGGGTGGAGGACGAGCGGGGGGAAGAGAAGTTCGCCAGCCTGGAAAAGTACGCCAAGGATTTCACGGCCCTGGCCCAGGCGGGGAAGCTGGACCCCGTGATCGGCCGGGACGAGGAGGCCCGGCGCCTGCTCCAGGTCCTGGCCCGCCGCACCAAGAACAATCCCGTGCTCATCGGGGAGCCTGGGGTCGGCAAGACCGCCATCGTGGAGGGCCTGGCCCAGCGCATCGCCAAGAATGATGTGCCCGAGAGCCTCAAGGGCATCCGGGTCATGGGGCTGGACCTGGGGGCCCTGGTGGCGGGCACCCAGTACCGGGGCCAGTTCGAGGAGCGTCTGAAGGGC
>CAZPUI010000393.1:0-5391 GCA_964589695.1 uncultured Solibacteraceae bacterium
CTTCGGGCTGAGTCAGCACGAAGTCAAGAACAACCTGAACTGGGTCCGTCGCCTCAAATACATCCCCGGCCTCATGAGCCTGGGCATCGGTTTGGGTATCAACCAGGCGAAAGCGGTGCTGGAAGGCTTCTTCACGGGCGATGTTGAATTCGTCCGTACCCCCAAGCTGGGGGTGGATGCCTCGGGCAACACCTCCAGCAAGCGGGCCTACAAGGTTCCCAAGAGCCTGGTCACCATCCTGGAAGCGGCCTTTGCGCTCTACTACTTCGGGGCACTCCTCTTCGCCATCTGGATCCAGAAGTGGGCCTCCGTCCCCTTCCTGTGGCTCTTCTTCAGCGGGTTCGCATACATGAGCGGACTTTCCCTCATGGATACCGCCCTCTTCCGCAAGCTGGCCCTCGATGAGGTGGCGGACGAACAGAGGGTTGATCTCAAGTCCTGACCCTTCAGGGGGCGCTCCATGCCCCGAACCCGACGACAGGGCGCCATTGCGCTGAGATATCGCCCGGAAGCTCCTTTCGGGGATGCGGCTCCAAGGCTCGTGGCCAAGGGGCAAGGCATGCTCGCCCAGCGCATCATCGACCTGGCTCACGAGCATCGCATTCCCATCGAACAGAATCCCGATCTTCTGGCTGCCCTTGAGCCCCTGGACTTGGACCGCCTCATTCCACCCCATCTGTTTCAGGCCGTGGCCATCCTCCTGGCTTCCCTGTACAAGGCCAACCGTCAGGCACGATGATCGACCTCCACACCCATTCCTGTCTCTCCGATGGATCGGATGAGCCCGAGGTCCTGGTGCACCAGGCAGAGGCACGGGGACTGCGTGCCCTTGCCCTGACGGACCACGACACCTTGGATGGGCTTCCGAGGTTCCTAGCCCTTCAACCCGATGTCGGTGTTCGACTGATTCCCGGCATTGAACTCAGCTGCCGATACCTGGGCGCGGAACTCCATGTCATCGGGCTCTTTGTTGAGCCCGGGGACCCTGTCTTCCAGGAACGCATTGCCTCCCTCAAGTCCAGGCGAGAGCGGCGGAATCTGGAAATCTACCATCGCCTGCATGCGCTCGGAATGCCCCTGTCCTGGGAGCAGATCCGTGTCCATGCGAAAACGGATGTCATCAGCCGGGTCCATTTCGCCCAGGCCCTTGTGAGGGCCAAGCTCGCCGACTCGCTTCCGGATGCTTTCCTGCGATTCCTGGGGGATCACGGGAGGGCCTTCGTGCCCTTTGAAGACCTGTCGCCAGATCTTGCGGCGCTCTGGATCCGTGAAGCCGGGGGAGTTCCGGTGGTGGCCCATCCCGGTCGCACCTCCCATCGCCACTTCCCCTGGGACGATGCAATGCTCGACCTCAAGCGGCGTGGCATGGCTGGATTCGAGGCCTACTACAGCGAATATGGTCCCACCGAGGAACGCTATTTCTGCGGGCTCGCCGCCCGCCTCGGCATGGCCCGATCCGGCGGTAGCGATTACCATGGCCTCGCCAAACCAGGGATTCAGCTGGGGGTCGGTCGAGGAGGGTTGCGAATCCCCGAAGAGATCCTGGACGAACTCGAAGTGCGCAGAGGCATCGGTCCCGAACGCTGGGTTTGAATATGTACAAGCCTTCCGTATGCTGGAGCAATTGAGAGGCGGCCATGCCCCAAAAAATCCTCCTGGTCGAGGACGATCCCATCAACATCAAGTTCATCACCGTTGTCCTTAGAAGGAAGGGCGGGTACGAAGTCATCGTCTCCGAGGATGTGGACGAAATTCTCCACCTGGCCCGAACCGCCGGACTGTCGGCGATCATCATGGACATCAGCCTGACGCGCTCGGAATTTGACGGGCAGCGGGTCGACGGTGTATTCATTACCAAACTCTTGAAGATGGACCCAGCCACCGCGGGAATTCCCGTCATCCTGGCCACAGCCCATGCCATGTTCGGCGACCGGGAACGCTTTCTCGCAGACACCGGGGCTGAGCACTACATCTCCAAACCCATCCACGATCCGGATGTTTTCATTCGGGAAGTCCACAAAGTCCTTCCTCCGGCATGAAGGTCGGCAGGCCACCCTCGAAAGCCGTGGCAGCCTATCGGCTGCTGCTCGAATACGACGGCAGTCGTTACCACGGCTGGCAAAGGCAGGGGGCAACCCAGTCCGCCCAGGGTATCAAGACTGTGGCTGGTAGCCTCGAAAGGGTGCTGAACGAGGCTGGCGTGCCCCTGCTTTCGCTGGTGGGGTCAGGGCGGACCGACGCAGGTGTGCATGCCCTGGGTCAGGTTGCCCATCTTCACCTTCCCCAAGCACGACGCATGGCTCCAAAGCAGCTCTGGGACATCCTGCAGGGGGCGCTTCCCCAGGACATTGTGGTCCGGCATCTCGAAGCCTGCACACCTGAATTCCATGCCCGACACAGCGCGCGGAACCGCACTTATCTCTATCAGTTAAGCCTTCGGCGGAGCGCCTTTGCCAAGCCGTACATCTGGTGGGTCAAGCGCCCCCTGGACCTCGGTCGCCTCGAATCGGCCTGGGGAACTTTCGAGGGGACCCAAGACATGACGGCCTTCGCAGATCTGGAGCCCGGGGAATCCCCGCGCGTGCATCTGACCCGCTGCACCCTGACGCGTGAGGGTTCGCTCATCCTCTTGCGGGCCACAGGTTCTCATTTCCTTCGCAAGCAAATGCGGAGAATGGTTGGAGCCTCCGTGGCCGTGGGCCTCGGGGCCGAGATTTTGGACACACTTTGTCAAGATCTTACTGGTCCGCGACCCGATTCTCACCTTCGGTGGTCCGACAAGGCCGCCCCCAGCGCTGGGCTGTTTCTCGAACATGTCGCCTATGGTGAATCGGAGTCCTTCTCGGGCGGTTCCTCCGTGACCCGGGTTCCCTGAGGACGCCTTCCACCCATGGGATGACACATTACGCCAATCCCTACCCCTGCATTTTATACAAAGCGAAAAGGCAACTGGTTTGCACAAGGTATTTTTGCCACACTGTCAACACCGTGGGGATTGAAACTGTCATCCATGGGGCGTAGCATCCAAGACTCTGTTGGGGGGCGAGATTCCATGACCGAAGAACCCGCAAAGCTCGGCAAGGGCACCGTTTTCGTGAAGGCAGAGGTATGCAAAGGCTGCTCCTATTGCATTGATTTCTGCCCCACACACAGCCTTGATTTTTCGCGCGAATACAACGCGAAGGGTTATCACTATCCTGTTCTGGGTCGACCTGAGGACTGCACGGGCTGCGATATGTGCGGACTCATGTGCCCGGACTTTGCCATCTACGGGGCCCGCTGGAAGGACCTCGAAGCCCGGAAGTCCATGAATGCAGCGGCTGAAGAGAAATAACGGTCAAGGCGAAACGAGGAGGAAACCTTGAAAGCGGATCCCAAGGGAGTTCTGACTGGCGTGCACTTCATCGACGGCGATCATGCTGCCTGTGAGGGTGCTTTGGCTGCCGGCTGTCGTTTCGTAGCCGGCTATCCCATCACTCCGTCCACAGAAGTCGTGGAGCGCTTCGCATCCCGAATCCCCAAAGTGGGGGGCGTGATGATCCAGATGGAGGACGAGATCGCATCCTCCATCGCCATCCAAGGCGCGGTGTGGGGCGGCAAAAAGGTCATGAATGTGACCTCGGGTCCCGGCCTGAGCCTCATGATGGAGCACCTCGGCTATGCCTTTTTCACCGAGACGCCCTGCGTCTGGGTGGACGTTCAGCGCGCAGGCCCCTCCACGGGGCTTCCCACCATGCCTGCCCAGCAGGACATGATGCAGATAAAATGGGGAAGCCATGGAGACTACGAAGTCATCGCCCTCTCCCCCAACAGCCCCCAGGAGTGCTTCGATCTCATGATCAAGGCCTTCAACTTGTCCGAGACTTGGCGTGTACCAGTCTTCCTGATGATGGATGAGGTGGTGGGCCACATGACCGAACGGGTGGACATTCCACCCGCGGACCAAATCGAACTCGTCGAGCGGAAGTGGACCAAGAAGAAGCCGGGCGAGTACAAGCTCTACGAGACCACGCCCGAGGACCTGGTGCCTGAAATGGTAAAGGCCGGGGACGGGTATCGTGTTCATGTGACCGGCCTCACCCATGATGAGCGCGGCTATCCTGCCCTCAACGTGGCAGCCCAGGAAAAGCTGTTGAAGCGTCTCACCAACAAGATCCGTCAGAACGCTGACCAGATCGTGGATTACGTCGAAGATGGCGTTGAAGGTGCCGAGGTGGTCGTCATTTCCTATGGCATCACCTCTCGCATCAGCGTGGCTGCGGTTGAAGAGGCACGAAAACTCGGACTGAAGGTCGGTCACCTGCGCCTCCGCATTTGCTGGCCCTTCCCGGAGAAGCGTTTCCGCGAACTGGCAGCCCAGGTGAAATGCTTTGTCTTTCCCGAGATCAACCTGGGACAGATGTCCCGCGAATTGGAACGGGTGATTGCAGGAAAGACCAAGATCCTTCCCGTGACCCACTGTGGTGGCACCGTGCATGAACTCGGAGTCATCCTCGACAAGATCCAGGAGGCTGCACGATGACCAACGCAAGCATCCTTCCCATGGAAGACGAGTTCGGGATCGAGAATCCCGTACTCCCCTACCTGCGCAAGGACCGAATTCCCCACATCTGGTGCCCCGGCTGCGGCATTGGCACCTCCGTCAACAGCTTCTGCCGCGCCCTCACGGACAGCGGCCTGGATCTGGACAAGGTGGCCATCGTCTCCGGCATCGGATGCACCGGTCGTGTGGCGGGCTACCTCAACCTCGATAGCTTCCACACCACCCATGGCCGCGCGATTCCTTTCGCCACGGGGCTGAAGCTCAGCAATCCCGAGCTCAACGTGGTGGTCTATTCCGGCGACGGCGATCTCTTTGCCATCGGTGGCAACCATTTCTTCCACGCCGCCCGCCGCAACGTTGACCTCCTGGTGATCTGCGTGAACAACTTCACCTACGGGATGACCGGAGGACAGGTGGCACCCACCACCCCCATCGGCCCCACCCAGACCACCATGCCCTACGGCAATTTCGAAAACCCCTTCAACCTTCCCTTCGTGGCCGATGCCTGTGGCGCAACCTACGTAGCGCGCTGGTCCGTTTACCACGTTCGCCAGTTGGCCAAGAGCATGAAGGAAGCCTTGGGCAAGAAGGGATTCCGTTTCATTGAAGTGCTGAGCCCCTGCCCCACCCTCTATTCCCGCCGGAACCGGCTCGGGGATGGCGTGGACCAGGTGAAGTATTACAAGGAAAAGAGTGTCATGAAGAACGGCGCTGACACCAAGGAAGTGGGACTCAGCTTCCAGGGGGACATCGTGGTGGGCAAGTTCGTGGATCGAGAGAGACCGACGTGGCTCGAGGCCATGAACGACCACTTCACCAAGACCCTGGGTGACAAGTTTGTTCCTTAC
>CAZPUI010000394.1:0-5387 GCA_964589695.1 uncultured Solibacteraceae bacterium
CATAGCCGGCCACACGTGCCCGGCGGGGCTCAGGGCCTGCTTCAAGCGCTTCCCCGTCGATGCCGTGCTGCTCACCGTGAATGCCGCCGATCCCCCCCACCTGAGCTTCAAGAAGGACCTCCTGCCCCTGGCCGTGGAGAAGGAAATGGGCATCATCGCCATGAAGATCCCAAGTCGAGGACGGCTCCTGAGCGGCTGGACCCCACCCCCCCTGGAGACCCAGCGCGGCCCCATCAAGGCCACCCGGCCCGGCACCCTCACCATGAAGGAGGCCTTCCGCTACGCCCTCAGCCTCCCCGTCAGCACCGCCATCATCGGCGTGGACAACCTGGCCCAGCTGGAGGAAAACCTGGCCCTGGCTCGGGCCTTCACCCCCCTCACCGAGGCCCACATGGCCGACCTCGAGAAGAAGGCCGAACCCGTGGCCAACCAGGCCCTGTGGTACCGACGCTGGTAGCGACAGACTGCTGGCATGGTGTGCGTGCAGGTGACGCTCCTGCACCGTGCGAAAGAAATGTTTCCATCCACCCGGCTCCGAGTCGGGAATCTGAGACGCGGAGAATTCTGAGAAGTGCCAGCGCGCGCGGAGCATGCCGCGAACGGGGGGGCATCGCATGGCGCGGCAACCCGTGGGCCCGTGCTCATGGCTTTGACGTTTCCTTCCGAAGGTGTGCAGGGGCCCTATTCGGGTATATGAGTCTCTGAAAACTCTTGGTGGGTGAATATCCCTTCCTGTGAACGAATTGGGGCCGCATCCGCGGCCCCAATTCCCTTTCTTTTCCGGCGCAGCCGGAAAAGAACCCCCTACTCGTACCGCAACGCGTCGATGACGTTCAACTTGGCGGCCTTCACGGCGGGCAGGAAACCCGCCACGATGCCCACCACCCCGCTGAAGGTCACCCCCAGGGTGACGGCCCAGGACTCGGTGACGGCGGGAATCTGGAAGAAGGTCATGATCCAGATGGCGGCATAGGCCAGAAGGGCGCCATTGACCCCCCCCAAGGTGCTGAGCACCACGGCTTCCGTGAGGAACTGCCACATGACGCTCCGCTGGGTGGCGCCCAGGGCGCGTCGCACACCGATCTCCCGGGTGCGCTCCGTGACGCTCACCAGCATGATGTTGGAGATGCCGATGCCCCCCACGATGAGGCTGATGGCAGCCGCCACCGCAAGCAGGGTGGTGATGACGCCTGCCTGTTCCGCACTGGCCTGAATCCAGTCGTTCTGCTTGCGGATGCTGAAGTCGTTGTCCATGCCGACCCCGATCTTGTGGCGCTGGCGCAGCAAGGCTGTGATTTCGGCCTCCGCCAGCTCCACCTTGTCCTCGTTCACGGCGCTGGCGATGATGCGCTGGAACTTGCTCCGGCCCATGACCTTGCGCATGACGGTGTTCAGGGGGGCCTGGATGGTGTCGTCCTGGTCGCCCATGGGGCCTCCGCCCTTGCGCTCCAGCACCCCGATGACCTGGAAGGGGAGCTTGCCGATGCGGATGGTCATGCCAATGGGGTCTTCACCATTGGGGAAGAGGTTGTCCTGCACCGTCTTGCCGATGACGCAGACCTTGGCCTGGCTGCGGTCTTCCTGCTCGTTGAAGTAGCGGCCGGATTCCAGGTTCCACACTTTGATCTTGGGGTAGTCGGGATTGACCCCCGCCACCTCCCGCACCATCCAGCTCATGTTGCCGGCGATGACCGTTCGCGAAGGGCTCACGAAGGGCGTGGTGGCGGCTACGACATGGCTGAGCTCCTGTTGGATGGCAAGGTTGTCGTCTTCCGAAAGGTTCTCCATGCCGCCCATGCCCATGTGGCCTCCCCCAGCCTTCGAGAAGGAGCCGGGGAAGATCATGATCATGTTGGTGCCCATGCTCTGGATGATGGCCTTGGAGGCCTGCTTGGAGCCCTCCCCGATGCCAATCATGGCGATGACGGCTCCCACCCCGATGATGATGCCCAGCATGGTGAGGAAGGACCTCATCTTGTTGGTGTTGATGGCGGTCATGGCCAGGCGGATCAGTTCGAGGAATTTCATGGCTCACCCCTGTACTGCAAGGATCCAGGTGCTGCTCGGACGATCCCCGGAGGCCGGAACACTGCGAATGGGTTCGCGGGGTTCCATGGTCAGATGCCTCCAGGGAAGGGATGGTTGAAGGGAATGGGGCGCTACCGTCGCGGCATGCCGCCGGGGCCACCGCCGCCCATCAAGGGCGTGCCCGTGGTCTTGGGGGCGTCCTTCTTGGATTCCTGGACGCCCACCAGGATCTCCATGCCCTCACTGATGCCTTCGCCGCTGATTTCCGTGGCCTGGCCATCGGTGAGGCCGGCCTTGACGACGATGGCCTTGGGCTTCTTGTCGGGGCCCATGACCCAGACCTTGTCCTCCCGGCGGCGCATCATGCCTCGCATGGCCGCACCCCCACCCTGGCCACCGCCGCCCATCATGCCCGTGGGCCTGCCCTGGCCCCCCTGGCCAGGTGCAGCCGTGGGCGTGGGGGTGGCCGGTTTCGCGCCCTGCTGGGCCTGGAGGAAGGCTTCGGGATTGAAGCGCAGGGCGGCGGCAGGCACCTTCAGGACATCGTCCTTCTGGTTGGTCATGATGGTCACATTGGCCGTCATGCCCGGACGCAGGGCCAGGTTGCCCTGGTAGATGGGGCCACCGGCGAAGTTGATGCCGCCTGGCTCCTTCTTGCCCGCAACACGGGCGGTCTTGGAGACTTCCATGGTCGCCCGGGGTCGGTTGGCGCCACCCATGGGGGCTCCACCCATCTTCTCCCGCATCTCCCGGAACTTGGCGCGGAGGGCTTCCCGTTTGGCGGGATCCTGGAAATCGGCGGGGTTGATCCCCATCTGCTTCATCATGGCCTCCCGGGCCGCGGGATCCATGCCCCCTCGACCTTCGCCCATACCTGGGCGTCCCTGACCCTCGGGTCGTGGGCCTTCCCGGCGTCCTTCGCCTCCCTGACCTTCGGGACGCGGACGGCGGCCCTCGGGTCGGCCCTCAGCGGCCTGCTTTTCCCCGGCCTTGGGTTCGGAGGTGGACATGGCCGAGGCGGCATTGGGGTCGATGGGCTGGTTTTCCACTTCCATCACGACCTTGTAGGTCACCACGTTCTGCTGGACCACGGGCTCCAGGCGCACCTGGGCCACGGTGCCCTGGAACTGGCGGTCAGGGTAGCTGTCCACGGTGAACATGGCTCGCTGGCCCAGCTTGACCTGGCCGATGTCGGCCTCGTCGATACTGACCTCCAACTTCATCTTGCTGAGGTCCTTGGCAATGGCGAAGAGGTTGGGGGTACTGAAGGAGGCGGCCACGGTCTGGCCCACGTCCACGGAGCGTCCCACCACCACACCACTCACCGGGGCCTTGATGATGCAGTAGGCCAGGTTCGCCTTGGCCTTTTCCAGGCTGATCTTGCTGCTCTCCAAGGAGGCCTTGGAGGTCTCGAAGCTCAGGGTGCGGGCGTCCAGATCCTGCTCAGAGACAAGATTCTCCTTTCGAAGGCGACGGTAGCGCTCCAGCTGCGTCTTGGCATCGTTGTAACTGGCGGTGGTGCGCTGCAGGTTGGATTCGGCTTCCTTCACCCCCTGTTCCCAGGTGGTGGGGTCGATGGTGGCGATGACCTGGTCCTTTTCCACCAGGGAGTTGTAGTCCACGTTCAGGGCCGTGACGATGCCCGAAACCTGGGTCCCGACGTTCACCTGGACCACGGCCGAAAGCACACCCGTGGCGCTGATTCGCTGGCGGATCGAACCCCGTTCGATCTTGGTGGTCCTGAACTTGACCTCTTCGGGGCCCCGGGTGGCGTACCACGCAATCGCCCCCCCCACGAGCACCACGCTGGCCCCAAGACCGATCCAAGTCATCCGCTTCATGGCAACCTCAGCTGAAAAGATCCAAAAACGATCAACCCTACCTTTACATACGAGGCATTGAGGGGGCAAATGGTTGAACCTGCCCGGCGTTTTTTTTTACTGAGGCAGTTCCTGGGACTCCTGGAGGGTGCGAACCGTCAGCCCTCGGGACACCAAACCCGGGAGAAGGCCCAGCACCAGGACCAGCATGGCCGCCACCAGGATGGTGCCACTGGAGGCGGAGGTCTCCACCGCCGGTTCCTCCTGTGCCTCCCGCACCTGGGTCTCCGTGGGCGTGTCCAGGAAGAGGGCGGCCAGGATCCGCAGGTAGTAGACCATGGACACCAGGCTCGCCAGGACGCCCAGAATGGCCAGGTTCGTATGGCCCGTGAGCACCAGCTCCTTGAAGATCTGGTACTTGCCGTAGAAACCCGCCGTGGGGGGGAGGCCCGCCAGGCTGAAGACCAGGAGCACCGCTGCAAAGCCCAATTCGGGGCGCCGCCAACCCCATCCCCGGAGGTGGATCAGGTCCGTGCGGTGGCCCACCAGGCCGAAGGCCGTGAGAAGGCCGAAGGCCCCCATGTTCATGGCCGTGTAGGCCACCAGGTAGAAGAGCATGGCCTCCTGGGCGCGGGGGGTGCCCGCTACGAAGGCCAGGAGCAGGTAGCCCGCATGGCTGATGCTGGAATACGCCAGCATACGTTTGACATTGGTCTGGGCCAGGGCCGTGAGGTTGCCCACCCCCAGGGTGAGGACGGCCAGGATGGGAAGCACCGCGTCCAGTCGGCTTGCCACGGGGGGAAGCTGGGCCAGGTGCCAGGGGAAGACCCGCAGGAGGACAATGAAGGCGACGCCCTTGGTGGCCACGGACATGAACCCCGCCACGGGATGGGGGGCGGCTTCGTAGGCGTCGGGGGTCCATTGGTGGAAGGGGACGGCGCTGACCTTGAAGAGGAAGCCCAGCAGCAGGAGCACCGTGCCCGTGAGGACCAGGGGATCCATGGCCAGACCTCGCAGGGCCAACCTCTGGGTGATCTCCCCCAGGTCCAGGCTGCCGGTGGCGCCGTAGAGGAGGGCGATGCCCATGAGCACGCAGGCGGAGGCCACGGCCCCGGTGAGGAAGTACTTCATGCCGCCTTCCGAGGCCGTGGCCCGAAGGCGCACCAGGGAGGTCAGGACATAGAGCGGCAGGGAGAGCAGTTCCAGCGCCAGGAAGAGCACCAGCAGGTGCTGGGTGGCGGCAAAGAGGATCATGCCGGTCACCGAGAACAGGAGCATGGACAGGGCCTCACCCTTGACCCAGCCCTCCTGGTGCAGATGATCCCAGAGCTGGAGCACCGCCATGGCCGCGGCGACCACCACGAGGATGGCGTTGAACTGGGCCAAGCGGTCCAGGCGGATGGGCCCGTAGGTGGGCTGGAGCCCCCCGGACCAGAGCCGGGTCACGTAGAAGAAGGTGCCTCCAAGGGCCAGCAGGGCGATGAAGAACATGGCCCCCCGAATCCACTTATGGGTGCCCTGGTCTTTGTCCAGGGCGGC
>CAZPUI010000395.1:0-5386 GCA_964589695.1 uncultured Solibacteraceae bacterium
TGAACGCCTACCGGCGCCTGGATCCCCACTTCGAGGCCCCGAACCAGATCAAGGTGAGCCCCACGGATCGCGGCTCCATGATCCGCATCCCCATCGCCAATGCCAAGTCCAGCCGCATCGAAGTGCGCTCCGTGGGACCCGATGCCAACCCCTACATGAGCCTCTACACCCTTCTGCGGACGGGGTTGGAAGGTCCCTTGGGCGAGCCCGAGGATGGTTCCAAGCGTCCGAGGACCCGCTTCCTTCCCGACAACATCCAGGACGCCATCCGCCTCTTCAAGAGTTCTCGCTTCCTGGCAGAGGCCTTGGGTGAGGATGTGCATGCCAAGTTCGCCGAATTGAAGGTCCTTCAGGCCGAGCGCTGCCCCAAGGCCCTGGGGGCCCAGGTCAAGTCCTGCGAGATCCAGTTCCACCACGAGGTGACGAACCAGTACCTGTGGAATCAGTTCTAAATGGGGGGCGGCCTGGGCCGCCCCTATTGTTCGGTCAAGCGGGCGACCCCATCACCTGGGGCCGCCCGTTGTTCTCGCTAGCTAGCGGACCGCCAGGCTGACGGCGTCCACCAGGAAGTTCGTCTTGTAGAGCGGGCTCTCCTTCATCAGGAAGTGGATCTGGACCGTCTTCCCCTTGTACTGGCTTAGGTCGAAGGTGCGCTTCTGGTAGCCCGGGGCTTGGTTCATGTTGCTGTAGGTGGCCAGGGTCCGGAGGAGGGTGCCCGTGGTGGAGCGCACGGAAACCGCCAGGGTGTCCATGGCCAGGTTGGGGTAGTTCTCCACGCTGTCGATGTGGAGCATGAAGGTCAGGGTGGCGCCGGTGGCCGTGGCGGGGATGGAGACGATCTGGTAGAGCGTTTCCGTCGTCTGCTTCCCGTTGCCCCCAAGGTAGGCCGCCTTCAGTCCCTCGAAGGCAGGCTGCCCCTGGCTGGTCCAGTTGTCGATCACCCCGGTGGAGCCCGCCCAACCGGTGGCGCCTGCCTCGAAGGTGCCGTTCGCAATGCGTTCGGACTGCCCGGTGATGGTGAAGGCCACGGGGCCGCCCTGGCCCGGGTTGCCGGCGGCATCCAGGGCCTTCACCGTGAAGGCATGGTTGCCGGGCGCGAGCCCCGAAAGGACATGGGAGTACGGTGGCTGCGTGAAGGTTTTTACCGCGGTCCCATCCACGAGGAATTCAACGCTGGTGACGCCGACGTTGTCGGTGACCTGGGCGCTGAGGGTGACCGAGGTCCCCTGCACCTGGGCCTGGGGCTGGGTCACCACCGGCGGTGCGGTGTCGGACGGCGGAGGGCCTACGGTGAAGGACTTGGAGGCTTCGGTGGTCTGACCCGCGGAATCCCGGGCCACGACCTTGAGGGTATGGGGACCCTGGGGCAGCGAGCCCGCCGGTAGAACAACTTCATAGGGAGCCTGGGTGTCGGTGCCCACCTGCGTTCCATCCACCAAGAACGTGACCGATTCCACGGCCTTGTCATCCCCTGCAGTCGCGCCCAGGGTGAGCGGTCCCAGGAAGTCCGGGTCCTGGCTGGTGATGCGCAGGTCGCTCAGGGTGGGGGGCTGGTCCGCCTGACTGTCCGGAGGCTGGGGATAGACCACATCGGTGCCCACGTTGATGGCCTTGAAGGCCGCCTGGGTGGCCCAGTATTCGTTGCTGGTCTTGCCATAGAGATCCGTGGCGGCCTTCTCGCAGGCCACCCGCGCCTGGGCGTAGTCGGTGGTGCTGGTCATGTAGTCCGCCAGGGCCTTGAACCAGATCTTCCCGGCGCGGTGGAGGCCCAGGCCCCTCATGCCCTTGGGCAGGTGGGTGCTGTAGGTGTCGGGGGTGGAGGCACTGGTGCCGGCCCCCTTGGCCAGGAAGTAGAACATTCGGTTGGCGGGACCGCTGCTGAAGTGGACATCGATGCTGCCAATGCCGCTGTACCACGCGTCCTTGCTCACGCCGTCCTTGCTGGGACGGTCCATCCAGCGAAGGGGACGACCGGCATAGCTTCCCCCGGGCCTTCCCACCTGCTCACCCAC
Source organism: uncultured Solibacteraceae bacterium (assembly GCA_964589695.1). Taxonomy (GTDB): domain Bacteria; phylum Acidobacteriota; class Holophagae; order Holophagales; family Holophagaceae; genus CAZPUI01. The sequence continues at coordinate 2,013 of CAZPUI010000395.1, forward strand.
CATGAAATTGCCGCCGCTGTCCGGAATCCGCGAACCCTGGCCCTGGGCCCCATTTTCGTAGTATTCCGCCAGGGTGGCCAGGATGTCACTGTTGGCCTCGTTGAGCCCACCGCTCTCGCCGCGGTAGACGAGCCCTGCCACCTTTTCGCAGACCCCGTGGCCGAACTCGTGGGCGGAGATGTCCATGGAGGTCATCGGCAGGAAATACTTGAGGCCATCTCCGAAGTTCAGGGTGTTCAGGGTGTAGTACGCGTTGTCGTAGCCTTTGGTGCCGTTCTGGGAATCCCCCACGTGCACGAAGATGGAGGGCATGAGGCCGTTGCCATCCATGCCGCGGAAATTGAAGACGTTCAGCAGCATGTCATAGGTGACCTGGATGCTGCGGTAGGCGTCTATGGCGGGGGTCTGGTAGGTGTCCCGCTGGGCGCTGTAGTTGCCGTCGAAGGCCGTGCCGCTCCCCCACAGATTGTCGGTGTTGAAGTCCTTCATCACATCCGCCGAGCCCGTCCAGCGTCCGTTCATGTCGTAGATCCCGAACCCATCCACCTTGGCGCCGTTCACCATCATGTGGCCGCGCTGGGGATCGTAGAGCCAGTAGGCGCCATCGACTTTGACATTGCTGGTGGTTCCATGGGGCCTATAGAAATATTTCATTGATGCCGTGGCGGGTTCTTCCGCCGTGCGGATGCCACTCCATTGGGCCAGGATGCTGCCGGTGTGGGCGCAGAGGATGAATTCCCGGAAGTCGGGGCCCCCGGGGCGGTAGGTCCCCACCATGACGTGGTAGGCCAACCGACCCTCCACCAGGTGCTTCTCCACTTGGGTGGCATCCAGGGATCCACTGGGGAGGTGTTCCAGCCCGCGCTTGGGGCGGGTCTGGAACATGGGGTAGATGATCCGCTCCACCTTGGGGGCGAAGGCGGGTACGGACGAGCCTCCCAGGGTGGCTTGGGCGAGGGCGATCACCTCGGCTTCGGAGAGGGAGGCCTGGGTCTCGATGGCCAGGCGTTGGGAGGCGGGTGTGCCCGCCACCAGGTCGAGTTCCTGGGCCTTGGGTCCACTCAGAATGAGGTCGCCACCCCAGATGCGGATCCCCTGCACCCTCTGGTTCACCCGCAGCACGGCATGTCCGCGGTCCTCGAAGTGGCCGGCGAAGGGCTCGATCTGAATGGCTGAGACCTGGCCCGGGGCATAGGCCGCCGAGGCCGGGCTGGTCCGGAAGGCCTCGAAGTGGGTCTTGAGTTCGGAGGCCGTCATGGGACGGCGCCCCGGGGTGTGGTCGGGCCCCGCCTGGACGGTGGCGGCCACGAGGAAGACGGCGAGGGCCGTCAGGGGAAGGTGGGGCATGGTGAACTCCCTTGGTTGGTGGTAAAAGAAGTGTCGCCATCCCCTTGAAAATCAAGAAAACAAGTCCTGTGAAGTATTTACAACAATCTGCAACCGGATGTTAAGACCCCGTAACCTGGGCCATTCTCTCGAGCGAGCCATGCCCCCTGTGCTGTTGTTGACCTCGGCCTGGATCAAAGCGCGATGGCGCCGGTGGGGCGCGCTCCATTCCCAGCGCGTTTTCACGCGTTTGGCCCGGCGGGGGGGTGGCGAGCGTCCCGCAAGCCGGACCCGGGCCATCCTGGCCAATGGACTCCTGGGGGCGGCCGCCCTGGCGCTTTTGTTCCTGCTGGCGAGGCGCCCCCTTCAGCTGGCCCGGGAGGCCCGCAGTCGGGTCGCAGCGCCCTGGGTGGATGCCACGAACCATCCCTCCCAGGTCATGGTGGATCGACTCTCGGGGGCCTTGGTTCCCCCGGTGGATCCCGCCACGGGGTCACCGGGAGAGCTGGAGGCATGGCTGGCCCGTGAACCCCTGGTGGTGGCCGTGGAGTGGGCCGGCGGGCTCTGGGTGCGGGAAGGGCAAAGCCTGGTGTTGGCTCGGGACCAGGATCCGAAGGCAGCCACCTACCGGGCCATGCTTCGGGAGGCCCAGGGAAGGGCCCGGGAATTCTACGCCCTGGATCGGGATGCCTGGATCCAGGAGGCTGCCTTTGGCGCCCTGCCGGGGCCCCACGGGGCCGTGCTCTGGGAGTGGCGGCCGGGCTCGCCCCAGGTGGAGGCCTTCCTTCGTCAGATCATGGGCCCCACACCGCAGGTGCGCACCGGGCTGCGGGTCCGGGGGCAAGCGGCCCCTTCCCAGCCCCAAGCATGGGGGAAACCTCCCGCCCTCCAGGCCGATCCCTGGCATCTGAACCAGGCTTCGGTCCAGGTCCCCTGGCTCTCCACCCTGTTCCCCCGGCGCTGGGAACTGGTGATGATTCCCACGCCGGAGGTGGCCCAGGGCTTCCGAATGGCCTATTGGCGCGCCCTTGGATGGGGTGCCCTCCAGTCGCTGCTGTTCGCGAGCGCCGCGGCGTACGGCATCTGGGTGCATTACCGGGTGCGGCGCCAGGCGGCTTTGGACGCCGACCGATTGGCCAACCTGACCCACAGTCTGAAGACACCCCTGGCGGTGCTGAAGATGCAGTGCGACACCCTGAGGCTGGGACGCATGGATCCCGTGGAGGGGCGCCTGGAACTGTCCCGCATGGGGCGTGAGGTGGACAAACTCACCTCCCTCATCGATGGGGCGCTCCAGACCTTCCGGGGAGGACAGGGCCCCGACGCCCGTCCCGAGGTGGTGACTGCGGACTGGATTCGTGCCCTGGCGGAGGAGCTTCAGCCCGCGGTGCAGGGGGAGGGCCGGTCCCTCCGCCTCGAGCTGGGGGCGGGGGAGGGGTGGGCCTCCCTGGGAGCCCTCCGCACGGCCCTTCTCACCCTCCTGGAGAATGCCCTCATCCACGGCGAAGGGGAGGTGTGCCTGGAGACCGCGGTGGTGGGGCGGGCATTCCGGGTGCGGGTCTCCGACCAGGGTCCGGGACTGGACCCCATCGCCTTGGCAAACCTCGGACGTCCCTTCCAGCGCATGCGCAAGGGGTCCCAGGAGGGCTACGAGCACGAAGGCTCAGGGCTGGGGTTCCACCTGTTGGTCCTGCTGGCCCGGGAGGAGGGGTGGGGCCTGCAGGCCGACTCGACCCTGGGGGCGGGGCTTACCGTCACCCTGTGGGTGGGACTCCGACTGCCCACCTCGTCTGCCTTCAGGGAGGTGGATCATGGCTAGGATCCTGGTGGTGGAGGACGACGAAGCCCTTTCCCGGCTCCTGCTCACGAACCTCCGCTTCGAGGGCTTCGAGGTGGCGGCCGCCCGGGATGGGCGGGAGGGGCTGGAGGCCCAGCTCCGGCGACCGGCGGACCTCATCATCCTGGACCTGATGCTGCCGGGGTTGGATGGCTTCCAGGTGCTCCAGCAGCTCCGGGAGCGGGGGGAAGGGGTGGCCGTGATCGTGCTC
>CAZPUI010000396.1:0-1431 GCA_964589695.1 uncultured Solibacteraceae bacterium
TTCGAAGCGATCCCCCAGCTGGTAGGCAAACCCTGTGGCCAGGAAGGCACCATCCAGTCCCGTGTGCTGGCTGACGGTGATGGGCTCGCCATTCCAAGTGGCACCCTCGCCCCTCTGGGCTACAAAGAGGTCCTGGCGCAGGGGGTCCAGAATGCAGCCGACGATTCCGCCCTCATCGTCATACAGGGCCACGGAGACGCACCAGTGGGGAAAGCCCTGGACATAGTTCAAGGTGCCATCCAGGGGATCCACGATCCAGCAGCGATGGCCATCGCCGGTTCGCCCCGTCTCCTCCCCCAGGAAGCAATACTGGGGAAAGCGCCGCAGAAGCTCCGTCCGGATGGCCTCCTCCGAGGCCCGGTCCGCATCGGACACGAAGTCGTTCTTCGTCTTCTCTGTGATGGTGGCGGGGTTGAGGCGCCGGAAGTGGTGCAAAAGCTCGGCGGCACCGGCCTGGGCGGCGGCCACACACGCTTCCCTCTGGGCTTCAAACATGGAGCACACTCACCTCCCCATGTTAACGGGGCATGTGGGTGACGCTACTTGAGTCTTAGGCGTTCAATCTCCATGGTGTAAGCAAAATTGTGTCGGCCCAAAAGATAGAGCAGGCATTCGTTGGGTTCTGTGTATGGGTTTTCGATTTGAATCTGCTTGCGCCGGATCTGTTCCGGAGGAAAATTCGCCGAACGAATTTGGCGTGTAAGCGGATCTGTATTGACTCTTCGAATAAATTTCATGCTGATTCGGCTGTCGTCGGCGGATGTCAGATTTATTTTGAGCTTTTCGTTTGGTTTGAGCACAAATCTGTATATGCGGAACGCTTGACGGTCTTCCTCCTCGTGATCCTGGATCCCAGTCTTGGCAGAAGTTCCCCTCGTGCTAAGCTCTGCGATTTGTTCAGAAGTGGTTTGACCCGCTTCGAGACTGCGCTTTCCAACAAAAATTAGTGATTTTTCCGAAATGCGTTTTTCGGCATCCGTGACATTGACGGGGTAGTTGGCCAGGTTGGCATCTTGTGGCGGTGTGTTGGTCTGAGGGGTCTGTGCAGAGGTTGTAAAAAGGATGGTTAACGCAAGGAGGGCGATGCGTAAATTCATGGTGGCCTTTCATAAGTGGACTTGGATCGGACAAGTGTAGCCGAACTGAATTGCCCAGTGCCGAAAACAATGGGGTTCACCACGAGGAGGCGTTCGCCGCTGCCGTAGAATGAGAGCCTTTCGGAACCCAGTGGAGGAAGACATGGCACGTGCGTGGCGCAATGACGGGGTCGCCAAGGTCACGGGGCGCGCCAGGTTCACGGATGACCTCAAGGTTGCGCGCATGCTGCACGCCGTCCCCGTCTATTCGGACCATGTCCATGCCCGACTGGTGGAAGTGGATAGAAGCCTGGCTGCGGCCGCCCCGGGCGTGGTCCGGGGCATCCCCGCCCAG
>CAZPUI010000396.1:1441-5385 GCA_964589695.1 uncultured Solibacteraceae bacterium
CGAGTCGGGCCTGCTAGGTGAGGGCCGGATGCACCAGGACATCCCCGGCACCAACCGCTTTGGCCAGATCCTGAAGGACCTGCCCTACCTGGCGGACGATCGGATCCGGTACCACGGGGATGTGGTGGCCCTGGTGGTGGCGGAGTCACGGGCCCAGGCCCTGGCGGCGGTGCCCCTGGTGCGGGTGGATGCCGAGGCCTTGCCTGCGGTCCTGGACCCCGAGGCGGCCCTGGAACCCGGGGCACCCCTGGTCCACGAGGCCCACGGTTCCAATGTCATCAACACCCACGTGGTGCGCCGGGGGGACGTGGCCCAGGGGTTTGCCGAGTCCTACCGGGTCCTGGAACGGGACTTCACCACCCAGACCATCGAGCATGCCTACCTGGAGCCTGAAAGTGCCCTCTGCTGGGTGCGGGATGATGGGGTGGTGGAGGTCCACGGCAGCATGCAGCATCCCTTCAGTACGCGACGCTTCGTGGCCAACCTGCTGGGCAGGCCCTTGGCCGAGGTGGAGGTGGTGGGCACCCCCACGGGGGGAGGCTTTGGGGGCAAGGACGACACGGCCGCCCTGGTCTGCGCCCGGGCCGCCCTGGCCGCCCAACTCACGGGCCGCCCCGTGAAGCTCACCTACACCCGGGAGTGGTCCGTCCGAGAATCCTACAAACGCCATCCCTACCGGGTGCGCTTCAAGCTGGGCGTCGGCGAGGACGGACGGATGTTGGCGGCGCAGGTGCGCATCGTGGCGGATGGTGGGGCCTACTGCTCCGTGACCCCCTGGGTCACCTGGCGCTCCACGGTGCAGTGCTGCGGTCCCTACGAGGTTCCCCACGTCCACTGCGACACCTACGGCGTCTACACCAACAACGTGTTCACCGGGGCCATGCGGGGCTTCGGCAGCCCGCAGATGAACTTTGTGGTGGAGCAGATGGTGGACTTGGCGGCCCAGGAACTGGGGATGGATTCCCTGGTGTTCCGGCGGCTCAACATGGTGAAACAGGGCTCCACCACCATCACAGGGCAGGTGCTGGACACCCATGTGGTGAGCCTGGGGGAAGTGATGGACAAGGTGCTGGAGGCCAGCGACTTCGAGGCCAAGCGGACCCGGAATGGCGACGTCATGGGGGAGGAACGCTACGGCATCGGGCTCGCGATCTCCTACCGGGGCATGAGCCTCGGGGCCGAAGGCGTGGACTTCTGCACCGCCGCCCTGGATGTGTTGCCCGATGGCACCGTGATGGTGGAGACGGGCATCAGCGAAAACGGGCAAGGGGCGGAGAGCGCCATGGTGCTGCTTGCGGCGGAGGCCCTGGGCGTGCGGAGGGAGCGGGTGCGGCACCGTCGACCCTCCACTTCCAGCATCCCCGACAGTGGAACCACGGTGGCCTCCCGGGGGACCCTCATGGGGGGTGGTGCCGTGGTGGAGGCGGCCCGCGCCTTGAAGTCATTGATGGCGGATGGTTTGGCCCCCAGCCTGGGGTGCCAGCCCGGGGAGGTGAGGTTCCATGGGGACGCCGTCCACGGGGGGCAGGCCATGCTGCCCTTCGAGGAGGCGGTGCGCATCCTCCATCGAAACCAGATCCACCCGAGTGTCCAGGGCACCTACCGCGCCCCCCGGGTGGACTGGGACGAACATACGGGGCAGGGCAATGCCTATTTCACCTGGGTCTATGGCTGTCAGTGCGCCGAAGTGGCGGTGCACACGCGGACCGGCAAGGTGCGGCTCCTGAACCTGGTGGCGGCCCATGAGGTGGGGCGGGTCATCAACCGCGAGATGGTTCTGGGGCAGTGCTATGGGGGGATGGCCATGGGGGCTGGGTATGGGCTCCTGGAGGCCGTGAAGGATCAAGGGGGGCGGATCACCACCACGAACTTCAACACCTACCGCATTCCCCGGGCCACGGATCTGCCGGAGATGACGGCCATATTGGTGGAGCACCCCGATCCCCTCAGTCCCAGCGGAGCCAAGGGGGTGGGAGAACCCACCAATGAGCTGGCGGCCCCGGCCATCGCCAATGCTGTGGCTGCGGCCACGGGACGCCGATGGTATTCCCTGCCCCTCAAGGTGGAGGCCTGATATGGATCTGATGGTGAACGGCATTCCCAGGGACCTCCGGGGCCTGGATCCCGGGTTGAGCCTCCTGGTCTACCTGCGGGAGCACCTGGACCTGACGGGGGTCAAGGACGGGTGTGCCATCGGGGTGTGTGGTGCCTGCACCGTGCTCCTGGATGGCCATGCCGTGAAGGCCTGCGTGAAGACGCTCCGGGAGGTGGTGGGCCGCCAGGTGCTGACCATCGAAGGGCTGGCCCCCCGGGAGGGACTCCACCCCCTCCAGCAAGCCTTCCTGGACGCTGGGGCGGTGCAGTGCGGCTTCTGCATCCCAGGCATGATCCTCACCAGCCATGCCTTCCTGCTTCAAAACCCCAACCCCACCCGAGCCCAGATTCGCCGGGCCATCAGCCCCAACCTCTGCCGCTGCACGGGTTACCAGCAGATCATTGACGCTGTGGAGCGTGCGGCTCCGGGTTACCCTCGATGAGCAACCTACCTCCGCCCTCCCGCACCACCCCCCTCCTGGAGGGGGCCGCCACCCTCGTTCCCGTGGCGGACTATTACGAAGGACAGATCGACAGCAAGACCTACCGGGCGAAAAACCCCCACCACCGCGTGATCAGCGCCAATCCCTTGGTGGTTGAGCCGGAGCAGGGCAGCTACGTCTACCTGGAGAAGTTTGGGGCGGTGGTGTTCTGGAACTGTTCGGAAATTACCATTGCGTCCATCCACGAGGAACTGAAGACCTTGGCCAGTCCCGGGCTGCGGGTGGAAGGGGTGAGGGACCAGGTCACCGTTCACGTGGGGGCTCCCGAGGAACATGTGGGGTTCTCGGAGGTCTGGCTTCGGGAGCTCACCCTGGACCGGCTCAAGATCGTGAGCCTGGCCCTGGCCCAGAGCGTGGCCCTGGACCACTTCGAGCGGACCGTGAGCGAGGCCTTGGCGAGGTTCCAGCCGGTGATGGCCGGATTGGCCCTGCAGGGGCGTCTCCGGCTGAACCACCACGAGGCCATGAAGATCATTGGGTTCGCCATGCAGGTGCGGGCCGCGGTGCTGGACAACCTCACCCTTTTCGACGACCCGCCGGAGACCTGGGAAAGTGAATCCCTGGCCCATCTGGACAGCGACCTCTTCGACCAGTTCGATCTGGAGGAACGCCTGGGTGCAATCCAGCAGAAACTGGCCTACCTGTCCGATGCAGGCGCGCGGGTCATCGACCTGCTTGCCACCCGGAAGAGCCATCGCCTGGAATGGATCGTCATCGCCCTCATCGCGGTGGAGATCGTCTTCTTCCTGGTGGAGAAACTGCCCACCCTTCTGCGCCATTGAAAGGCCTTCCATGCTCAAACCCGGACGCATGTTCCTGACGGATGCCCAGCTTCGCTTGGAACTTTGGCGCTGCGAATATTGCGAGGAGAAGCCCTGTCAGACGGCCTGTCCCGCGGACTGCAGCCCCGCGGATTTCATCATGGCGGCCCGGGGAGGTGCCCCTTCGGATATGCGTCGTGCCACGGCCATGATCATGGCGGCCAACCCCCTGGGTGGCCTCTGCGGAGCCCTTTGTCCCGACACCCATTGCCAAGCGGCCTGCACCCACGCGGGACTGGATCGGCCCATCGAAATTCCCGCCGTACAGGCCACCCTGGTCCAGCGGGCCAAGGATCTGGGCGTGATGCCCACCTTCCCCGCACCGCCTTCCAATGGGATGAAGGTGGCGGTGGTGGGGGGGGGGCCCTCGGGCATCGGGGCTACATCACTGCTGGCCCGGCTGGGCTACGCCGTGACCCTCTTCGAGGCGTCGGACCGGTTGGGGGGCGCCTGTCGCCTGGTTCCGGGTCATCGGCTCGATACCGCCATCCTGGAAACCGATCTGGCCTGGGCCCTGGGACTGGGT
>CAZPUI010000397.1:0-5344 GCA_964589695.1 uncultured Solibacteraceae bacterium
GCAAAACAAGCGACTACTGCAAATAAGGCTAAAATTTTAACTCTGAAACATTTTTTCAAACTAAATAATTGAGAGAGTTAGTTAAGCACTTTTACTCCATATTCGCGCTCAAACGACTTGAAATGCTGATCAAAAGTCACCATTTCTTGGACGTCGTTCAATGATGCGATTATGACTGAAGTGCAATCAACAAAACTGACATTTTTATCCTTGACTTTTCTAAATAACATCCACGTTTTATTCTCAATCGCTTCATCCACAAAAATATTTTGCACCAATTCGCGCAATATCGCTTTATTGTAAAACCAATCTCCAAATGCTAGAGCAATATCTTTACCCGCCCTCATGGAGAGAACAGTTAGCACTTCGTATAAAACTACGTTACTGGTAATAAGTGGAGTATCTTCAGTAATCTGACCAAGAAAAATTTTACGCACTCGTTCATGATGAACGTCATTTGGCTTAAATAATGCGATCCAGGCGCTCGAATCCACAAAGATAGGACGCATATTGTGACGCTCTGGCTGATCAACATTAACCATATAAAGTCTTGTCAACTTTTTCGGATAAGTTTTTTGGGGTATCATTCCAATCTAGATATTTGGATATGTTATCAATATCATTAAATAAGTCAGATTTCGTCCAAAGTCGACGGGCGACAGATTGCGTGCCACGACTGATGCGTAAACGAATTAGCTCGGAAACGGTAATGCGCTTCTTTTTTGCCTCGCGTGCCAATTTTTGGTGCATTTCGTAAGGAAGATAGATTTGGGTGCGTTTCATTGTTGCTCCATATTTCTAATATACATCGTGATGTATATATGTCAAGAGTAGTACTGAATAATATAGTAACTTTGTTGGAAATGACGCTAGCAGATGCGATAGTGTCTTAGACCGTACGCCGATATTGTGCTACTGCCAATGGTACAAAAACAATAATAATGCCAATTGACCACCATAGTGCATGCCAAACGCTCGCCAAAGTGCCAATATCTTGAGTCAAAAAGCGAACGGCGTTAACCGTTTCAGTAATCGGCTGATTTTCGGCGAAAACTCGGAGCCACGACGGCATCGTTGAGGTGGGCCCGAACACCGAACTAGCGAAACCCCCAGGAAACACCCCCAAAAAACCAAGGCAAACGGCGAGGGGGGTGGAAGGACCCCCGCGAATCGTCCCTCGCGTGCCCGCCATCCAGTCCTTGCTGGGACGAGATGTCCATGTTGTGGTTTCGAGTTCCTGACGGAGGATATTGAACTCCACCCGAGGGACTGGCTGTTCTTCGAAGATTGGCATGAGGAGCTTGGTGGACTGGAGGTCGTCCTGCCGTGGTGGGAGGCCCAGTACGAATTCGAGAAGGAAGCTGCCAACGAAGTGGCGACCTCACCGGACCTCCAAGTCCACGGTGCCCAAGATTGGGAGGACATCCCGTTCTAGGCGGACATCAAGGCCCTTTGGGGGCTTGTTGGGGCGCCTTTCTCCAGGCCCGGCGCTCCTCGGTCACCAGGCGCTTGAGGTTGGGGGTCTCCACGCCCCCATAGGCCAGGGCCTCGCAGTGCCTCACCAGGTGCTGCAAGGCCTCCCTTCGATCCGGGCGAAGGGCACCTAAGCGCTCCAGCCAGTCCTTCACGGTTTCCCCTGGATGGACGGGCACCTTGTTCCGCAGGGCCCGCACCAGGGGGTCGAGCTGGGGCAGGTGACCCCGGGGGCGGTTCCAGGGTTTCGGCCAGCCTTCACGGTGCCAACGCCAGACCAGAAGGAGGCCCCCCAGGACCAGGAGCAAGGCTTGGAGGGCACGGCTCCGGGGAACCGGCAGGCTCGGGGCCCGGAGGTTCTCGGCCTTGTTCCGCATCCACTCCAGCATGGCCACCTGGTCGGCATCACTGAACCGCACCACATGGCGCTCCCAGCGGAACTGCAGGGCGTCGGTCCAGCGCTGGAAGAAGGCCCGGAGGCCATCCCCCTGGAGGGCGGTGGCGGGGGCGGAGGGGGTGGGATCCACCACCCGCCACGCGCGCTGCTCTGTGTCGTAGTACTCCACCCAGGCATGGAATTCGTTCTGCGTCACCAGGTGGTAGCCCCCTTCAGCGATCCAAGGGCCCAGTCGGTACCCGTTGGCCACCCGCGCCGGTACACCTCGGTGGCGAAGCATCAGGGCCAAGGCGGACGCGAAGTACTCACAATGCCCCGCCTGGTGGACCTCCAGGAAGGCACGCAGGGGGTTGGCGTCCCTGGACGCCGGGTTTTCGGTGGTGTAGGTGAAGGTGCGGAGTCGGGCTGCCAAGCGCTGGGCCAGGGCGTCCGCCCCCAGATCCTCCGGGACCACCCGGAGGCTCCAGTCCCGCACAAAGGCCGTATCCTCCCCCGGGTACGTGAGCAGGGCCAGGCGCCGACCGAGGATCTGCTCCCGTGTCCGCACGAGCAGGGGTGCCTCCGAGCGCCCAGGCACCACCGTCATGGGAAGGGTCAGGACCTGACGGGAGGGAAACCTTAGCCGGAGACTCTCCCCGGAACCGTTCTGCAGGAGCCAGGACTGACCCTGGGGGGTCTCGACTTCCACAAGGCCGTAGGGTAGGGGGATGACCCCCATGGGCGAGGGGGCCAGGTACAGGTCAGCCCGGTGCCGGTTGGGTCCCTGCCAGGACCGGGTCGGGTCGCGGGGGAGCAGCCCTTCCGCGGTGCTCCAGACGCTTCCATCGAACTGCTCCAGCACCAGGGTGCGCAGGAGGCTCAGTTCGTGCGCGGCCAGGTCCGGATCCTCCGCCAGGGCCCCCCGGGGTACCAGGCGGGCCACCACCTCGTAGTTCGGAGCCACGGGTCCCACGCCCCCCCCCAGGTCCAGACGGTCCGTGAAACCCGCCTGACTGGCCCAGCCCAGCTGGGGCAGGAACTGGGGGCGCAGGCCCACGGTGAGGCGGGGCAGCACGGAGAAGAGGCCCGCCCCCAGCAGCACCGTACCGAAGGCATAGGCCGGGATCCGCACAAAGGGGGGGCGCAGCATGGCTCCGCCCCGGTACTGGGCCGAGGCCTCCCAGGCGTGCTGGAGGAGGGTGGCGCTCACCAGCAGGAGCCAGGCCAGCACCAGGAGGGAGAATTTCAGCTCGAAGGTGGCCAGACCCGAGAGCAGAAAGATCAGGAAGCCCATGAGCAGGACCTGACGACGCTGGGGCAGCCGACGGGGGAGGGCGAGGCGGATGGCGCAGAGCAGGAAGAGCAGGAAGGCGACGGCGGGGATCACCTGGATGCGCATGACCCACAGGGCGAGGGCGTAGAGGAGCGCCGAGAGGTTGATCCAGCGTTCGAAGCGGCCCAGGTCCAGCCTTTTGTATTCCACCCCCAGGGCCAGGAGGAGGGGAGCGGCCATGGCGCCCAGTTCATGGAGCTCAAAGATGCCCGTGGACAGGATGCTCACCCAGGCGAGCCAAGGGGCAGCGTGGTCCAGCCAGCGGGCGTGCATCATGGACCCACCCTCGGCGGAAGGGGCAGGGAGGGCAGGGCAGCCGAGGGCAGGTCAGGGACAACCAGGCCTGAGCCCATCCTCCCGAACCATGACCCACCCCGTTCCATGCTGGCCATGATGACAGAGGCGGCGGCTGCCCTGGGCCGCTGGGCCCTGGGGCCCGGCCTTTCCACCCGGTCCTGGGACTCCGATGAGCTCCTCCCAGGGCTTCATGGCAGGCTGAACAGACCCTATGCTAGGGGCGTGAGGTGCATATGTGGATCGAGGGCTTGTTCCAGACTGCCATGGTGCTGGTGCGCCGCCGGGGTGAATCCGGGGGATGTGGATCTGTGGGATGTATCGTGCTCCTCCTGGGACTCGGGCTGGTGATCTGGCTGATCGTCCGAAGCCGTCGGAATGCTGCCGAGGCCCAGGCCCAGGCTCCCCGACCCGGCATGCCGCCGCCGCCCGTGGGGGGCCATACCTTCGCCAACCCCTTCCCAAAATGCAGCAATTGCGGCGCGGCGGGGGATCGGATGAAGCAGCAGTGGGACGGCCTGCGCAAGGTCACCTGGAGCTGCGGCTACTGCGGCCATTCCCAGGTCCAGGAGCTTCGGGATGAGGAACTGCCCCCCAGTGCCCGTCAGAAGCTCGGCCTGGACCAGCCCCCCGCGGGCTACGGCTATCCCGGCCAGGCGGGTCAGATGAATCCAGGCATGGGCGGCGGGCTTGGCGGCCTGGTGACGGGCATGATGCTCAGCTCCATGCTGGGGGGCAGCAGCCACCATCACCATGGTGGGGATGGCGGATCCGGTGGTTCCAGCAGTGGCAATGATGGTGGGTGGGATGGCGGCTCCAGCAGCGGCAATGACGGCAGCTGGGACAGCGGTGGCGATTCCGGGGGCGGAGATTGGGGCGGCGATTCCGGGGGTGGGGATTCCGGCGGCGGGGACTGGTAGAACGTCAGGCCCCTACCTTCCCAGCACCTTGGGAACCTGGAAATGCCCTCGAGCCTGCTCGGGGGCATTTTTCAAGGCCACGTCCTGGGGCAGGGAGGCTTGCACCACGTCCTCCCGGAAAGGCATGGGCAGGACTTGGCCATGGGTGGTGGGCGGCACCTCGGCGAGGTCCAGTTCGTTCAGGCTCTCGGCATGGCGCAGCAGCTGTTCCATGCTCTGGCGAAGGGGTTCCACCTCCCCTTCCTCCAACTGGAGGTGGGCCAACTGGGCACAGCGTTGCACATCCTCGCGACTCACTTCCATGAGGGGCCTCCCTGGGGCAGACGTAGGTCCGCATCGGCGTTGAGGGGCAACAGATCCTCCACGGGGGGCAGGAGGGCCCCGGCGGCGGCGATCATGGCCCCGTTGTCGGTACAGAACCGGGGCTCCGGAATGGCCAGCCGCAGCCCCAGGCGGTCCGCCATGTCCTTGGCCCGGGCCCGCAGCTCCGAATTGCAGGCCACGCCGCCAGAGACCACCAGGCTCCGGGCGCCCGTGGCTTCGGCATATTCGGGCAGGGGCTTGAGCAGCCAAGCGGCCACGGCCTCGTTCAGGCTGCGGCAGAGGGCCTGGACCCTGGGGTCCTCCCCCCCCGCTTCGGAGAGGCCCGGCTCCGCCGCGATGCGCAGCTTCATGCCCGTCTTGAGCCCCGAGAAGCTCCAGCTGGCCTTGCCATCCCGGAACTTGGGTGGCGTGAAGCGGGCGGCGGCCCGGGTGGCTTTTCGGGCGCAGGTGTCCACGATGGGCCCCCCGGGGTAGCCCAGGTTGAGCATGCGGGCGGTCTTGTCGAAGGCCTCGCCGGCGGCATCATCCCGGGTCTTCTGCAGGAGCTCCAGGTGGGTCCAGCTCTCGGCGCGATAAAGGTGGGTATGGCCTCCGGAGACCAGCAGGGCCAGGGCGGGGAAGGGC
>CAZPUI010000398.1:0-5309 GCA_964589695.1 uncultured Solibacteraceae bacterium
TGCGACGGGGGCGCGAGCGACTCCTGGCGGCCAGCGAGGCGCCGGGGTTCCAGGAGGTGGCCCCAGGCCTCTTCCAGAGCGGCTGGAAGGACACCCACGACGCCAGCCGCCTGGTCCTGCCAGGCCTGATCCGTACCCTGGCGGTGAAAGGCGCCCCCGTGGTGGCCCTGCCTCATCGGGACACCCTCTTGGTCACCGGGGACGAGGACCCTGAGGGATTGGCCGAACTGCTGCGCCGGACGGAGGCCATCCTGAAGGACACCCCCCGCGCCATGAATGGTCGGCTCCTGCGCCTGGTGACCACCCACTGGGAGGCCTTCCTTCCCCCCGAGGGATCCCCCCTGCGGCGCCAGGCCCAGGAGCTGGCCGACCAGGCCCGGTTCCGCGACCATGCCGAGCAGAAGGAACTCCTGGAGCAAGCCCTGCAGCGGGAGGGTCGGGATGTCTTCGTGGGCAAACTCATGCAGTTTGCCGACAGGGATGGAGCCTCCTTCACCGTCGCCTTTTGGCCCGAGGTGGTGACGGAGGGAATGCTCCCAAAGGCCGATCGCCTGGGCCTGATGCGAGGCCAGGATCCTTCAAACCCGGAGGAGGTGATCACGGTGGAGTGGGCTCGGGCGGAACCCCTGCTGGCCCCCTTGATGGAGCCCCAGGGGCTCTACCCCGAACGCTATCGGGTGACGAAGTTCCCTGAACCAGAACGTTTCGAGCAGCTGAGGGCCCACCAGGTGGTCTTCAGCCCCAAACCCTGAGGCTTGGAATTCATCGCCTCCAGCGCACCAGGAAGGTCTCCGCCAGGTCCAGCTCGGCGCTGCGGACCGCCTGGGGTTGGACCGCCATCGGGGCGATGGGCACCCCCATCCACTGGCTCAGGAGCTGGGTGGCAGCCTGGGAGTCGACACCGGTGAGTCGGGCCAGGGAGGCCCCGTGGTTGCCGTTGGGGGCCATGAATTTGCGGACACCCCGACCCTGGGCCGAGGTGGGCACCTCCAGGGCACCGGCGGTCCAAGGGTCGTTCTCCCCGTAGACCAGGAGGATTCGCTCCGCGGTGGTATTGATCCAGGTCTGGATGTCGCGCATGGCCGCGCCACCGTCGTAGAGCTTTGGCACGCCGACGGGAGGATAGGCGGCGGGACGATCCTGGCCGGGGTAGAGCAGGTTCCGGAGGTGGGTTTCTTCCACCGCTGGGTACCCCAGCTGGGTCGCACACTGCTGGTAGTAGGCCTGGTAGTTGGCCAGGGTGCTGTCGCTCCATGCATCGACGACCCCGAAGCTGGCCCGCTCCAGGAAGCTGTAGAGCTGTTGGGGGCTGGCGGAAGGTGAGGGCACCTGGCTCGCCAGGCTCGCATCCCCGTACTGCCACAGGGTAAAGGGGGCTTCCAGCATCGCGAATTCGAGGGTTTTGTCCAGCCCGAGACTGTTGAACGTGGCGCCCCGGTTCGCAGCATCGGCTGCCAGCAGGGCCCTAACTTCGGCACGTCGATCCAGGATGGCCTGCTGCCAGGCCTCCACCGCCGCACGGTTGGCGGCACCCCCCCGGTTGTCCAGGAAGGAAATGTAGCGGGTGTCGCCGTTGGCCAGGTTGATGGGGGCCACGTAGGCCAGGGTGGCATCCACATCCTGGGGATAGAAGCGGCGGTGAAAGAGGGCCGTCATCCCCCCCTTGCTTCCGCCGGTGTTGATCCACTTGCCGGTGTAGAAGGGCTTGAAGGTGGTGACCAGGCGATGCTCGTCCGCTGCCGCCTGGGCGATGGTCAGCTTAGACCAATCCACCGGACTCGGCGTGGAGCTGTTGAAGAAGCGGTGCTCCATCGTGAGCTGGTTGGCGTTCAGGAGGCGCGTGGGCTCCCCCTGGCCGGGGGTGGTGCCGATGCCGTAGCCGGTGGTGGCCAGCACCAGTGGGGCCGTGGCGGACCGGTGCAGGAGGGTCGCGAACTGGGTGAAGGTGGGGCCCGAGGGTGCCGTGTGATCCACCGGCTGGGTGAGCCGAAACCGGAAGAACCGAGTACCTGTAAGGGGACTCGGGACCTCCGACACCTCCGTCAGGCCCGGAACGCCACGCAGAAAGTCCAGGATGTCCGATGGAATCCCAGGCGTGATCGGTGCAGGCCCGGAGCCCTTGGTTCCGCAGGCCAACTGAAGGAGCCCCAGGGCTCCCAGAAGCACGGCGAAGATCAGGGGGCTGCGGAGGGCAAGGAGCATGGTGGTTCCTTTGAATGTCCCATGGTAGCGACTCCCATGATGGGAGCCACCCAGGACCTCCCCGCCCTCCGGGGAACCTCGCCCTGAAGGCTACCGGCGAATATCGATCTCCTGCTGAGGTGGCTTGGCCGTAACGATCTCCTGCTGGGGCGGCTTCGCCATCAGTGCGGCCTTGGCGGCGTCGATCTCCTGCTGCGGGGGCTTGGCCAGCAGGACGGTGTCGGCTCCAGAGACAACGGCTTGTGCTTCCTTGGGGGAAAGGATGCGCATGGGACCTCCTGTGGGAATGGTGGGTCCACCCTACGCTCACCCCGGAGGAAATCAAGCAGGGATTCACGAAAATCATGGACCCCAATGCCCTGCTGCCGAAGGGGAATTCCATATTTCAATTTTTCAATTATGGATCTTGTCCTGGGAGGACACAATTGCCCACAATGAGTGTCCAACCCCACTTCGAGGAGGACCCCATGAGCCTGGATAAGCTCCCCTTCTTTGCCCGTTTCCTGGAAGCCCAGGAGGCGGAAGCCGTGTCGGCCGGCGCCACACTGAAATACCCCTCCGACAAGGACGAGTACCACGTCACGATGAAATACCCCTCGGATGGTGACGAAGGCACCCTCCTCTAGCTGAGTGCCGAGGTGTGCGAGGAGCCGCTACGCGGCTCCTCGTCGTCTTCAAGAGGAAACCCATGAACGAACTCGTACTGCTGCTGACCTTTCGGCAGGACTACTACACCGTGGACCTGGTGGCGGACGCGCTCCGGGCCAGGGGTGCGGAGCCCGTGCGGGTGGATACGGACCGTTTCCCCCTGGAGATGGACCTGACCCTGATCCTGGACCGGGGTGCCTGCCAGGCTTCCCTCCGTCATGAGGGTCGGACCCTCCATGCCCAGGATGTGCGGGCCGTGTGGCTCCGGCACCTGGGGGCCTGCGATCCGGGTGAGGCCGTGGACCCCGCCTTCCGGGGGATCTGTGCCATGGAATCCCAGATGGTGATGCACGGATTCCTGCAGCGGCTCGACCACGCGAAATGGATCAATCCCCTGGGTGTGGTCAAGCCCGCCGAGGAGAAGCTGCGCCAGCTGCGGGTGGCCCAGGAGGTGGGCCTGCGGATTCCGGCGACCCTGGTGACCAACCATGGGGATGCCGTGCGCCCTTTCTTTCACCGCCAGGCCACGGGCATGGTCATGAAACTGCAAGCACCCCTGAGCACCGGCATGGATGGCCAGGGCCCCTTCCTCTACACCCAGTCGCTTCAGGCCTCGGACTTGGAGCACCTGGGAAGCCTTCGGCTCTGCCCCCAGCTCTTCCAGGAACGGATTCCCAAGGCAGCCGAACTCCGCGTCATTTATGTTGAGGGACGCTGCTTTGCGGGGAGTGTTCGCCCCCCCCAGGTGCACTCGGGTACGGATGATTGGCGTCCCCTTCAGGGTTTGATCTGGGAAGAAGACGAACTCCCTGCGGACTGTGCGGCCCGGTTCCATGACCTCATGTCCCGCCTGGGCCTGCGGTTCGGAGCCGCCGATTTCATCCGGACCCCCGAGGGGGAACTCGTCTTCCTGGAAGTCAATCCCAGCGGGGAATGGGGCATGCTGGAACGGGACCTGGGTCTGCCCATCTCCCAGGCCCTTGCGGATGCCTTGCTCGCCGTACCGAACTGAACCGAGGAGCCCATGAACGTTCTCATCGTCACCCGCAGCGGAGATCAACACTGCACCCCCCTGGTGGTGGAGGCCCTCAGGGCCATTGGGGCTCGGCCCTGGCGCCTGGACACGGACCGCTTTCCCACGGAGCACAGGCTGAGCCTGCACCTGGGGAACACCGTGGATTCCATGGTCCTGGACACAGAAGATGGACGGTTGGACCTCCACGATCTGGAGGCCTGCTACTACCGCAGGTTCGCACCGGGGGATGGCCTTCCCTCGGACATGCCCACCCAGTACCGCCATGCGGCCGTGAAGGAGACCACGGCGACCCTTCTGGGCATGATGGCCACCCTGCCGTGCTTCCACCTGGACGGCTACGACAAGGTGCGCCGGGCCGAGGTCAAGCAGCGCCAGCTCCAGGTGGCTCGGCGGGTGGGGCTGGACCTTCCCGACACCCTGACCACCAATGACCCGGAGGCCGTGCGGGCCTTCGCTGCCGACCACCCCAGGGGGATCGTCGCCAAGATGCTGGGTTCCTTTGCCATCTACGAAGAGGGCCAGGAAAAGGTCGTTTTTACCAGCGAGCTGAAGGCCGAGGACCTGGCGGCCCTGGACACCCTAAGGTTCAGCCCCATGACCTTCCAGGAAACGGTGCCCAAGGCCCTCGAATTGCGGGTGACCGTGGTGGGCGACCGGATCTTCAGTGCCGCCATCGATTCCCAGTCCTCCGCCCAGGCGTCGGTGGACTGGCTACGGGATGGTCTGGGGCTCATCGATCGTTGGGTGCCCCACACCATTCCTGCCGACCTGGAGCGCAGGATCCTCGAACTCATGGATGCCTTCGACCTCAACTATGGCGCCATGGACTTCATCCTGACCCCCGAGGGCCGCTACATCTTCCTTGAGAACAATCCGGCGGGAGAATTCATGTGGCTTCAGAAGGCCCCTGGCTTCCCCATCGCCGAGGCCCTGGCCGAAGTGCTGACGGGGAAGGCCTGGGGGCGCAAGCGCCGACCCCAGGTCCTGGCCAGCGTGTAGCACAACCCCGTCACCAGTCCCGCCCCGTGGGCGACCCCGGCCACCACGATGCCCTCGGGAAGGGTCGAGACCCAGATCATGCGACCTGTGGTGAGGGTGACGACCACCTGGCTGACCAGAAGCAGCAGAACCAGGGCCCAGACCCATCCCCAGAGCCCCCGCTCCGTGAGGCAACGCCTTGCCAGGAGCCAGCCCGCCAGGGCATGGTCCAGGCCCGAGAGGCCTCGGTAGACGTGGATCTCCGGGGCCAGGGCCAGGACGGCCAGCCCAACCCCGAGGCTCGCCGCGGCAAGGAAGGCCAGCACGCGTCGAGGCTTTTCCTGCAAGAGTCCCAGCAATAAAAGGAAGGCCGTGGCATCGGCGACCAGGTGGCCCCAGCCGAAATGCACCCACTGGGCACTCAACAGGGTCCAGGGCTGCCCCA